>NZ_JACJEY010000059.1:0-26517 GCF_014164295.1 Pseudoalteromonas sp. SG43-7 | reverse complement strand
ATGAAGAAATAGTCGAACAGGTTTCGCAAGCGTGGAATAAATTCATTTCTGTTCCTGATACGGTTAAAAGCATATGCTCTAGAGACTGGATAAAATTGACTTAATCTTTATGCCGATTGGTATTATACCATTACTTGGGCGCACTGCACCAAATAAGTATCCATACTCAAACTGCTGTTGTTTTGTTGCGCGGGGCCTAGAGCCTGTTTCAGCCCATAAGCATGTTATTTGATTTTGTTGCCCAAACCGTGCTTCATTTTGAAAGCAAACATCAATGCGACCTAAAGGGAGATGTCCTGGGGTGTGAAGGATCGTTTCCACTTGGAACTTTTTTAAAAGCCTCTTGGCTTTCTTTTGACTGCTTTGGGTGCTTAGAACGGCTTGTGATCCAGCTAAACCCAAGCTTCTTAAGCAGTTTGTAAATATGATCGGTGTGATACCTTACATTGAACTGCTCATAAATATACTGAGCAATATCTTCCCCCATTAGTCTGCCGCCTTCTGAAGAGCTTGCTGACTGTTTTACATACTCTGACAGTGTGTCCAGTTGTAGTGAGGTTAATATAGCCGAGCCGGCCCTTAATCGGTTTGTTGTTCAAGGCAGCAACGCGATTGTTAAGGTAGTTAGAAGTTGCTTGGATTCTTCTAAGTTCAATTTAGTAAAAGTAAATAAGTATCGATGCGCTAATTAGATCACATAATTTGGCTGATTGGTATTAACGCTTTTTAGTTTTGTATCTAAATTTTTGGAGCTAGTTTGTAGAGCTATCAAGGATACTTACAACAGCCTCTAAAATTGCAGACTCAAGAATACTGTTAGAAGGAACGTTACTTGGCTTTCCAGCAGTTTTATTATCAAAGCAATCAGGGCTTATGCCTAAATCATCATGATTTTACTTATCAATATAAGCTAAATCAGCCTGTTCCATGCACTTCGCTGAAGCATTATTCGAAGGTGTGCTACATGCTTGCATGAGAGTGCAAAGTAGGCAGGTGCTGGCTAGTTGCTTCACATTCATATTTCAGTCCCATCTAAATTTTGCATAATTATTATACTAAGTAGAGTGTATACACTTTCCACAATTAATTTGTAAATTTTTGTCTTTTTCTTTCAATGCAAAAGTCGCGATATGGGAAAGTTCGTTCTATGGTAATTGGCAAGAGGCTTGATAAACGTTAGTAGATCAAAAACGCCAACTCGAGGTTGGCGTTTTAATTATGAGGCTAAAGTAGCTTATTAAGCTTTAGGTCCTGCATTTTTAATTTCGTCAGATACGTCGTATTTAGCAAAGTTTTCAGTGAAGTCTGCTGCAAGTTTGGCCGCATATTCAGCGTATTTAGCTTTATCTTCCCAAGTATTGATTGGGTTAAGTAGCTCGCTGTTAACGCCTGGTACTGCAACTGGTACGTCTAGGTTTAAAACATCAATATGTTGAGTTTCAACGCCAGCCAGTTTACCTGATACGATTGCATCAACAACAGCGCGGGTAGTTGGAATATCAAAACGCTTACCTGTGCCGTAAGGACCGCCAGTCCAACCAGTGTTAACTAGGTATACCTTGGCGCCAAATTCACGTACACGCTTCATTAGAAGCTCCGCGTATATACCCGCTGGACGTGGGAAGAATGGTGCACCAAAACAGGTTGAGAATGTTGATTCGATATCGCTGGTAGAGCCAATTTCAGTAGAGCCAACTTTTGCTGTGTAACCGCTTAGGAAATGAAACGCTGCCGCTTCTTCGCTAAGGATTGATACTGGAGGTAATACGCCGCTTACATCACAGGTTAAGAATACCACTGCTTTTGGCTCGCCTGCGCGGTTCTCTACTTTGCGTTTTTCAACGTGTTCAAGCGGGTAAGCTGCGCGGCTATTTTGCGTTAGGCTGGTATCATGAAAATCAGGAACGCCTTTGTCATCAAGGACAACGTTCTCTAGGATAGTTCCAAAGCGGATTGCATCCCAGATAACAGGCTCATTCTTTTGCGAAAGGTCGATACACTTAGCATAACAACCACCTTCGATGTTGAATACACTGCCAGGTGCCCAGCCGTGTTCGTCATCACCGATTAAAAAGCGAGTTGGATCGGCGGATAAAGTTGTTTTACCGGTACCAGATAGACCAAAGAATAATGCTGTATCGCCAGCTTCACCTACGTTAGCTGAGCAGTGCATTGGTAGCACGCCTTTTGCTGGTAGTAGGAAGTTTTGCACTGAGAACATTGATTTTTTCATTTCACCGGCATAACGCATACCTGCAAGCAATACTTTACGTTGTGCAAAGTTGATAATTACTGTGCCATCACTGTTAGTGCCATCACGTTCTGGGTCACAAACAAATGAAGGTACATTCATTACCTGCCATTGGGGTAAATCAGATGCATTATAAGATTTAGGTTCGATAAACATATTTTTGGCAAAGATATGATGCCATGCAGTTTCTGTTGTAACAACAACAGGTAAATAATGCTCAGGATCAGCGCCTACTTCAAGGTGAGAGATGAAGTGGTCGTTGCTCTGCACATGTGCTTCTACACGTGCCCATAAAGCGTCAAATTTATCTGCATCGAAAGGGCGATTTACATTACCCCATTGGATTTCATTTTCAGTACTTGATTCTTGAACAATAAAGCGATCTTGTGGTGAACGACCAGTACGACGACCAGTGTTAGCAACAAAAGCTCCATTGGCGGCTAAAGTCCCTTCGCCACGACGGATCGCGTGTTCGACAAGTTCAGCTGCAGTTAGATCGACAAAACGAGTAGCGCTTGAAGTCATGTTTATACCTAAATTGTGTGAGATTGAACGGGATAGCTCTGGGGTTCTTGTTTCCCTTTAAGCTGTAATTATAGTAACAGATGGATTAGGGATATTCGAGCTTATCAAAGGCCTAAAAACACATATATTTAGTAAAAAACATGAATAATTTCAATGATACCGGTGTCATAAAAGTAATACAATTCATGACACCGGTATCAATTTTTGGCATAAAAAAACCGCAATAAATGCGGTTTGAATTTTGTTGGTTTTTTGAACGATTAGATTAGTTGAAAATACTTTTCACATCTTGTTCATTAAAAACGTAATCTTTTAAGCAATAATGGCAGCTAATTTTTACCTCACCATTTTCAATAACGTCATCTAATAAAGCTTGTTGACCTATATTAACGAGCGCAGTGATGGTTTTTTCTCTACTACAACCACATTTAAACTGGATTGCTTGCGGCTCGTAAACACGCGGATTGTCTTCATGATAAAGTCGAGTAAGCACAGTGGCAGCATCAAGCTCTAACAACTCTTCAGCTTTAATCGTATTGCTGAGTGCTTCAAGGTGAGTAAAGTCAGTAATCGACTTTTCTTTATTTACAGGTAACACCTGTAGTAGTAAACCAGCAGCTTTAGCATGACCTTGTGTTGTATCAGTTGCAAACCATAGACGTGTTTGTAGTTGCTCTGATTGTGCAAAGTAGGCTTCAAGACATGCTGCTAACGTGTCATGCTCAAGCGGAACTATACCTTGATAACGTTCACCTTTAGTTGGGGTGATTGTCAGTACCATCACACCGTTACCGATTAGTTCCTGGATGGTTGAGCCTGTTACTTCACCTTGCAGGCGGGCAATACCACGCATATTTTGTTGATGATCACCGTTGATAACCGCATATTTTACCGGGCCATCACCTTGCAGTTGTACTGCTATATCACCTTCAAACTTTAATGTAGCTGTAAGTAGGCAGGTTGCGACCAGTAACTCACCCAATAAAGCTTGCACTTGCACGGGGTAATTATGATCGGCAATCATTTCATTATAAGCTTGCTCTATTTGTACGAGTTCGCCGCGGACGTCTAGTTGATCAAATGTATAACGATGAAGTAGATCTTGTTGCATGAGTGGCTTTACCTAACTTGATTTCATTTTTAAAAGTTCGCGTCTTTGCTTTTTATCTGGTTTACGGTCCGGATGAGGAGCAAAAAAGCTATTATTCTTGCGCGCGATGCTATTGGCTTCGCGTTTTTCGATACTTGCATCAGACTCCTGATACAAAGTTTGAGCAATGGGGGCACTTAAACGTTTATCAAGCAATTTAAGTACAGTGATAACTTTTTCGTCAACTCCTTGAGCAAGTTTGATCACGGCATCTAGTTCGACTATCTTACTAGGCTTAGTGCGCTGGCCATTATAATGTACTTTGCCACCTTGCACCATGTCCCGTGCGATGGCGCGGGTTTTATAAAAGCGTGCAGCCCACAACCACTTGTCTAAACGGATACTAATAGTTTCATCTTTTGATGTGGTATTACGGGTGTTACTTTTTGACACGATTATACTCGATTAAAAGCGTGACTCTGTAAGGCAAAACTTAGCATGAAACTTACTGACAAAGAAATAGTCGAAGCTTTTTACATTCAGCGTAAGTGTTAATTTACCTTGTTTACAAAGTTTAATATTAGTGCGCTTGTTGAATGAAAAATGAAAAGGTACTATAGGCCAGCGATGAAGCAGCAAATTAAAATAAGAAACGTCATTTATGGAACAGCGATTACAACAGCTAAAACATCTAGTAAGTAAATTACCTCACGCTAAATTGGGTTGGGCAATAACGCTTTTAGTCGTTGTTTATATTGCCTTTTTGGCTGCAAAACTATTTTGGTTAATATGGCCTACCCCGGTTAATTCTAGCCTTTCTCCAAGCTATATTAATAGCGTTACAGGTAAGCCTGAACGGGTTAATACGCAATTAATTTTAGCACAAAACTTGTTTGGTAAAGCCGACGCAGTGCCTAAAAAACCAGCAAGCCAACAAACTCAAGTCATTAACAATGCGCCAGAAACTCGATTAAGCATTAATTTAACCGGTATTGTTGCGGTCAGCGGCAATGATCAAACCGGCTTAGCAATTATTGAATCTCAAGGCCAACAATCAACCTATTTAGTAGATGATGTTGTACAAGGCACTCGCGCTAAGCTTGCTCAAGTATTACCTGATCGAGTAATTTTAGATGTTAGTGGCCGTTTTGAAACGTTAATGCTTGATGGCGTAGATTTTACCAAAACAGTGTCAATGCCAGTACTTGCCGAACGTGATAGTGATGAACCTGAACTCGATGACGGTCCGCAAATGGAAAGTGACCGTCAGATTGATGTAACAGCAAATCAAGAAGTAAAAGAAGCAATTATAGAGACCCGAGAAGAATTGTTAAAAGATCCCGGTAAACTATTTGACTATATTCGAGTATCTCAGGCTATGAAGGATGGTGAGCTTATTGGCTATCGTTTAAGCCCAGGTAAAGACCCTGCATTATTTACGCAGATGGGGTTACAAAATAACGATTTGGCTGTATCGATTAACGGCTATCAATTAACAGATTTAAAACAGGCCATGTCAGCCATTAATGAGCTGCGTAATAGTACCGATGCGAACATTACAATTGACCGTGATGGCGAGCAGATTGATGTGCAATTTAGCCTGCAATAACTTAGCTTTGGAGTTTTAATATAATGGTTCACGCGCTACACCTCAAAAAAATCAGAAAAGGGTTAGCTAAGTACGCAACACTTTTTTTTGTGGCTAGCTTATCTCTATCGGTGTCTGCCGTTGAGTATGCTGCAAATTTTAAAGGGACCGATATCAATGAGTTTATTAATATCGTTGGTAAAAATCTAAATAAGACCGTCATTATCGACCCGAACGTACGTGGTAAAGTAAACGTACGCAGCTATGAATTGATGGATGAAGCACTTTATTATCAATTCTTCTTAAATGTACTAGAAGTTTACGGTTATTCAGCTGTTGAAATGGATAACGGCATATTAAAGATTGAAAAAAGCTCTGATGCTAAAAAATCAAACGTACCGTTAGTTACTGAAGACGACCAAGCGCGCGGTGATATGATGATCACTCGTGTCGTACGTGTAAAAAATGTTAGCGTACAAGAACTAGGTCCATTAGTGCGTCAGTTTAGCGACCAAAAAGATGGCGGTCATGTTGCCAACTTCAACGCTGCAAACGTCATGATGTTGACCGGTCATGCTGCCTCAGTAAACCGACTTGTTGAAATTATTCGCTCAGTTGACCAAGCCGGTGATAAGCGGGTTGATATTGTAAAGCTAAACTTTGCCACCGCTGATGATGTGGTATCTGTGGTTGATAATATTTACAAAGATAGCGGTAAAGGCAGTATCCCAGAATTTTTGATCCCTAAAGTCGTTGCAGATGGCCGTACTAATAGCGTTATTGTCAGTGGCGAAGGCCAAGCAAGAACGCGTGCTATTGAATTAATTAAACGCCTCGACGGTGAGTTACAAAGCCAAGGCAACACTAAAGTAATTTACCTTAATTACGCTAGCGCTGAAGATTTAGTGAAAGTGTTGCAAGGGGTTAGCAAAACGCTTGGTGAAGAAGGTCAAGGTGGGGCAACTAAAACCCGTAGCCGCAACCAAAACGAAACCAGTATTGAAGCTCACCCAGATTCAAACTCATTGGTCATTACTGCTCAACCTGACACCATGCGTTCATTGGAGTCAGTGATTGAACGGCTTGATATTCGTCGTGCTCAAGTACTCGTTGAAGCAATCATTGTTGAAGTAATGGAAGCTGATGGTATTAACTTTGGTCTGCAATGGATTTCAGAGCAAGGCGGTATGATGCAGTTTAATAACGGCACAACCGTTCCTGTTGGTTCTTTAGCTGTAGCTGCTGAACAAGCCCGTGATAAGACAGTGACTAAAACTCTCACTGGTGATAATACTGAGCTTAAGGAATACGATGAAACGCAAAAAGGTGATCTTGGCCCGTTAGGTGCTTTGTTAGGGGGCATCAATGGATTGGCTATGGGGATTGTTAAAAACGATTGGGGCGCGATCATTCAAGCAGTCTCTACTGATACTAACTCAAATATTCTTGCTACGCCTTCGGTTACCACCATGGATAACGAAGAGGCATCGATGATTGTCGGTCAAGAAGTGCCGATCATTACTGGCTCGCAAACGGGTTCTAATAATTCTAATCCATTTCAAACAGTAGAGCGTCAAGAGGTAGGTGTAAAACTTAAAGTAACGCCACAAATAAATGATGGTTCAGCTGTACAGTTAACCATTGAGCAAGAAGTATCTGGCGTGAGTGGTACTACTTCGGTGGATATATCTATTAATAAACGTGCCATTAAAACCACGGTTATGGCTGATGATGGCGGCATGGTTGTGCTTGGTGGTCTAATTGATGAAGACGTGCAAGAAAGTGTCTCAAAGGTACCAATATTAGGTGATATTCCTATCCTTGGTCACTTATTCCGCTCAACCAGCACCAGCAAGCGTAAACGTAATTTAATCGTGTTTATTCGCCCAACCATTATTCGTGATGGTATTAAAATGAATAAATTAAGCCACAGTAAATATAACTTTATCCGTGGTGAGCAGTATAAACAAAAAGAAGATGGTATTGATTTAATGCCTCTAACCGATGCACCAATCCTACCTGAGTGGAATGATGCATTAGTATTACCGCCAACTTATGAAGAATACTTAAGACAGCAAAATACAGATGAGCGCAATAATGACTGATGCAATCACTGAGATCACCGCAGAGCCCTCACAGCCGCTAAATAATAGCGAGCTGATGACCAGTAACGATTTAGTTGAACTGCCTAATAAGCGGCTACCATTTTCATATGCACGACGTACAGGCATGTTATTAAGTAAAAATAATGATGACCGGGTGGTTTTCTATCGTGGTGAGCTTAATATTGATGCATTGTTAGAAGTGCGCCGCATTGCTGGGCATGGCTTTACGCTTGAACATTTAGCTGATGACAAGTTTGAGTTGTTATTAGAGGCATCGTATCAACGCGATAGTTCTGAAACCCAGCAAATGATGGAAGACATAGGTAACGAAGTTGATTTATTTTCATTGGCTGAAGATATGCCGCAAACGGAAGATTTGCTTGCCGGAGATGATGATGCACCAATCATTAAATTGATCAATGCGATGCTCAGTGAAGCGATTAAAGAAGGCGCGTCAGATATTCACATCGAAACCTTTGAGCAAGAGCTGGTGATCCGCTTTCGGGTTGATGGCGTGCTTAAAGAAGTGTTAAAGCCGAATCGTAAACTCGCTTCATTGCTAGTTTCGCGTATTAAAGTAATGGCGAAACTCGATATTGCAGAAAAGCGTATCCCGCAGGATGGTCGTATTAGTTTGCGTATCGCAGGACGTGCCGTTGATGTTCGGGTATCAACCATGCCATCAAGTTTTGGTGAGCGGGTTGTACTGCGTTTACTTGATAAAAATAACGCGCGTTTAAATCTTGAAGATTTAGGTATGACGCTGCGCAATCGTGAATTGTTCTCTGATTTGATCAGTAAACCGCACGGAATTATTTTGGTGACCGGTCCAACTGGTTCTGGTAAAAGTACCACGCTTTATGCGGGCATGAGCCAAATTAACTCTCGCGATCGTAATATTTTAACGGTTGAAGATCCAATCGAGTATGAAATCCCAGGTATTGGTCAAACTCAGGTAAATACTAAAGTTGATATGACCTTTGCCCGAGGCTTACGGGCAATCTTACGTCAAGATCCTGATGTAGTAATGGTTGGTGAAATACGTGACCTTGAAACCGCACAAATTGGCGTGCAAGCCTCACTTACAGGTCACTTAGTGATGTCGACATTGCATACCAATACCGCAGCAGGTGCTATCTCTCGTATGGAAGATATGGGGGTTGAACCCTTCTTACTGTCATCTTCTTTGTTAGGGGTGTTATCGCAGCGTCTAGTGCGAACTTTATGTAAGAGCTGTAAAGAAGGTCATGTTGCAGATGAGCGCGAGTGTGAATTGCTCGGCGTACCATTTGTAAATCCGCCGACTATTTACCGAGCCGTTGGCTGTGAAGAGTGTAACTTTAATGGTTACCGTGGTCGTACCGGTATTCATGAATTACTGGTAGTTGATGAAACTGTTCGCGAACTTGTTCACAGTGGTAAAGGTGAGCAAAGTGTTGAAAAGTACATTCGCAAACATACCCCAAGTATTCGCCAAGATGGCTGTAGTCGCGTGTTAGCCGGTAAAACCACCCTTGAAGAAGTATTACGTGTAACGCGTGAGGAAGGTTAACAATGGCAGCATTTGAATATCGCGCGCTCGATGCTCGCGGCAAAGAGAAAAAAGGTATTCAAGAAGCGGATACCGCGAAACAAATTCGCCAATCATTACGTGAACAAGGTCTTACGCCGCTCGAAGTTGTGCCCGCCGCAGAGGGGGATAAACAAGTTAAAGGTGAAAAAAGCTCGCCATTTGGCAGCTTTTTTAAAGCGAAAATATCTACCTCAGATCTCGCTTTGATCACTCGCCAACTCGCTACACTCATTCAATCGGCGTTACCGGTTGAAGGGGCGGTAATGGCGGTGGCTGAGCAGTGTGAAAAGCCGCGTATGAAGCGTATGTTAATGTCGGTGCGTTCAAAAGTTGTTGAAGGTTATACCTTGGCTGATGGCATGTCTGAGTTTCCACATGTATTTGATAATTTATACCGCGCTATGGTAGCTGCGGGTGAAAAATCAGGTCACTTAGATGCTGTATTGAACCGTTTAGCCGATTACACGGAACAACGTCAACAAATGCGTAGTCAAATCACACAAGCGATGGTGTATCCGGTGATATTAGTAATATTTGCCATTGGTATCGTTTCAATATTACTAGGTACTGTAGTGCCTAAAATATTGAAGACATTTGAAAAGTCAAAGCAGGTTTTACCTTGGACGACTGAATGGGTAATGGCTGCTAGTAACTATGTGCAAAATTATTGGTTCATTACTTTAGTATTATTTACCGCGACAGTGATTGGTGTTAAACATGCGCTAAAACAGCCTAAGATCCGCTTTTGGTATGATTCGAAAATTTTGATGATGCCGGGCATTGGCAAAGTTGCTCGTAGTATTAATACCGCCAGATTTGCTCGTACACTGAGTATCTTGTCATCAAGTTCAGTGCCGTTACTCGAGGGAATGCGTATTTCTGGTGGCGTATTGATCAACGAGAAAATTAAAAAAGCAGTGGCGGATGCCGCAACCCGCGTTAGTGAAGGGGCAAGTTTAAGAGCGTCCTTACAACAAACAAAATTATTCCCACCGATGATGCTGCATATGATCGCCAGTGGGGAGAAATCAGGTGAGCTCGAGCAAATGCTAGAGCGTGCTGCAAACAATCAAGACCGTGAATTTGAAACCATGGTAAATGTCTCGCTAAAACTCTTAGAGCCTGCGATGATAGCGTCCATGGCGGTTATTGTATTGTTTATCGTAATGGCCATATTACAACCTATTATGGCAATGAATAAAGCGATTGGACTTTAACTATTTTAGGGATTTCGTAATGCATTTTTACCGTGTTACGATAGTTAATTATTAAGAACAACAGAGGTATGTACGTGAATAAACAAGCAGGTTTCTCATTACTCGAAGTTATGGTGGTACTGGTTATCATTGGCATGATCATGTCAATCGTGGCACCCAATATTATGGGTCAGCAAGAAGAAGCGGCACTTGATAAAGCGCATCTTGATATTCAGCAGCTTGAAGATGCTATGAGTCTTTATAAATTAAAGAACAAAGCGTACTTAACCACTGAGCAAGGCCTTGAAGGGTTAGTGACTAAAACTAGCGTAGAGCCAGTACCAAAGCGTTTTCCTGAAGGTGGCTTTATTTCTAAATTACCAGAAGATCCATGGGGAAATCCGTACCAGTTAATCAGCCCAGGTGAAGTTGGTAAATTTGATTTGTTTTCAATGGGACCCGATGGCGAAGTGGGTACTGATGACGACATTGGTAACTGGGATGAAGAAAAATAATAATGCATCTTAGTATAAAGGCGTTTTTATACCCAGCACCGAGCTTAGCATGATATTAAGTCGGACTAAGTTGCGCCTTGCAAAGCTAAAGTCACCGATGCGTGGCTTTAGCTTAATTGAAATTTTGGTTGTGCTGGTGGTGATCGCCTTCGCCACTAAAATGGTGGTATATAGTCTTGATGGCGGTGTTGAAGATGAATTGGACAAACAAGCACTGAGACTGCATACCACCATTAATATGGCTTCTGAATTTGCAATCTTAAATCAGCTTGAATTAGGTTTTCAGCTTGATAAAGATACCTTAGAGTTTTTAGTGTTTGATGGTGAAAAATGGATCACCTTCGACCGAGAAAAGCTGTTTGCGCCGATGACTGTTGATGAACGTCTTAAGTTGACACTTAATCTAGAAGATCTCGCATGGGCTCAAGATAATCTACTCGAGCAATCCAATTGGCGCGAGTTAATGAGTGGCGGTGATGATGATAGCTTACTCGAATTGCAAAAAATGAAAATCCCGCAAGTGCTAATTTTATCTTCTGGTGAGGTGAGCGCATTTCAACTTATCTATGAATTAAAAGATGAAAAAGAACCTGTGTATTTCATCGAAGGGGAATTTTCCGCACCAGTTAACTTACGCAGAGAGCCAGAATAATGTATCGCAGGTCTAAAGGTTTTACTTTACTTGAGGTTATGGTGGCGCTGAGTATTTGCGCCATGGCTGGGATTGCCGCCATGCAAGCGACAGCTGAGCATATTAATCATTTATCAAGCCTTGAAGAGCAAACCTATGCCTCTTGGGTGGCTGAGAATGTAATGATTGAACAGCGTACTCTCGGCGATAAGTGGCAAGGCAAAAATGGCGCAAAAGGCACGGAAACAATGGCTGGTATAGAATGGTATTGGCGTCAAGATACCGAAGCGACAGCAGATAAAAGTTTTGTAAAAGTGACTATTAATGTATTTAGCGATGAAAAGTTAGAGCACTCGGTTTATGAGCTCATCAGCTATTTAAATAAAGGTAGCAAATAAGTGAAGCAGCGCGGTTTTACACTATTAGAAGTGATGGTAGCGCTGGGGATTTTAGCATTCGTCGTGTTAGCTACTCACCAAATTCTTGATTCGACCACCAAAGCGAAAGATGCATCAGACGAAAAAATTGCAGAATTGAATGGTTTGCAAACGACCTTTAGGTTAATGGATCAAGATTTCAGCCAAATGACTAAACGTGCCGTGCGCAATGAAGCCGGTGATGTGCAAGAACAATATCTACTTGCTGGGCGTTACACCATTAATAGCCAGTATGATGGTATTGCCTTTGTGCGAGATGGCTGGGTAAACCCAATTAATTTGTTACCGCGCTCAGAGCTACAAGCAGTGGGTTATCGTGTTATTGATGACAACCTTGAGCGTATATATCGGGTTTATGTTGATCAACTCGATAACCTTGAGCCGCGAGTGCAAGTTATTCTTAAAGATATCGAAGATCTTAAATTTGAATTTTTAGATGAAAAAAATGAATGGCAAGAGCAGTGGCAGGGCAAGGCATTGCCAAAAGCTGTGGCGGTCACATTGCAACAAATTGATGAAGAACCAATAAGACGCGTTTTTTTAGTACCAGGTAACGGAAAGGCGGGAGGTTTAAGTGAACCATAAATCTCAACATGGTGCCGCGCTTATAATTGTCTTGTTTATTGTTGCTTTGGCATCAATTCTAGCCGTAGAGATGAGTGCTAATTTGCTTGTTCAAGTTCAAAAAAGTACCAACATACAAGGTCATCAGCAAGCAAAATGGTATGCCTATGCAGCAGAAGAGCTGGCTATTAAAGCGTTATTACAAAGCAAAAAAGATGACCCTGAAAAAACCACTTTAAAACAAATTTGGGCGCAACAAGGCGATATTCCTTATCCGGTTGATAATGGTACCTTGCAAGGCAAGATCACGGACTTACAGGCTTGTTTAAATCTCAATGCATTACGTGTTAAAGCGCCACAAGCGGGTAGTACTGATAAAACCAATCCTGCGCACACCGCGTTATTAGCGCTATTAGAAAATATTGAGGACTTACCAGCAGAAGAGTCGGAAGAAGCCATGGCTGACAGTGTTTACGACTGGCTCGATGAAGATAGTATTACTTATCGTTCTGGCGCTGAAGAAGATGAGTATTTATCGCGTAAATCACCATATATGACAGCGAATAGTTTTTTTGCATCAAGCTCAGAGCTGCGTTTGGTTAAAGGGTTTAATCCATTAGTGATGGAAAAAATCTTGCCATACGTATGCGTGATCCCAGGTAGCGAATTGTTAGCAATTAATGTCAATACAATCGCTCCTGAACAGGCATTATTATTGAGTGCATTGATTGATGGTTTGAGTGAGTCAGGTGCGCAAAGTGTGCTATCAGTCCGGCCAGAAGAAGGCTTTAATAATATTGAAGAATTTTTTGAACAAGTGAATCAACAAGGGGCTCAAAATGTTAAGTCTGTTGAAAAACTGTTCACCATAAATAGCGAATATTTTAAACTACAAGCGCAGGCTAAATTTGTCGATCTGCGTTTTTCGATGACCACATTACTGCATGCCAAAGATGGCGAAGTAACTATACTGGCGCGAAAATTTGGAGGCGTACAGTGACAGAAATACTGTTGATCCGCACGGGTCAAACTCAACAAGAAAGTATTAATTGGCTGATTTACTCACCATTAGAACAAGAAATAATTGCCAGTGGCGGATTGCCGAACGCTGAGCAACTGAGTGAGTTAGTTGAAAAAGCACAGAATCGTGAAGTTGTGGTATTACTGCCATGTGATCAGGTGCAACTAAAAACCGTAATCCTGCCGACCAAATGGAATCGTAAGCTTGAGCAAGCGCTCCCATATATGCTTGAAGAAGAGATTGCATGTGACGTAGATGACTTATTTATCGCGATTGCTGAGCCTACTATGGTCGGTGACAAGCACGCCATTAAAGTTGCCATGACTGACCGAGAATGGTTTGAAACTTGGTTAGCTGTATTTGCTGAACATGGAATTGAAGTGTTCAAACTGTTACCCGATGCATTATTGCTTCCTACTGCGGAACATGAGGGATTAAGCGTCATTGAGCTTAATAACCAATGGCTATGTAAGCAAGGCTCATGGCGGATCAGTGCTGTAGAGCAAAGCTGGTTGGCTGAGTATTTAACTGCTTTAGGTCACCCTGATGTTGCACATTACAGCCCTGCCTCGCAATTTCCAGAAACGGTTAATCTTACGGCGCATACCGATGCTTATGATTTGCCGCTGGCGCTATTTGCTAAACAATTACCTGAGATAAGATTCAATCTTCGCCAAGGCCAATATCAACTGAAAAAGAAAAGCGCATTATGGTGGGCGTATTGGCAAGGTGCCGCCATTGCAGCGAGTGTCGCGTTAGTTGGCTCTGTGGCAGTAAAAAGTCTTGAATTGTATCAGTTAAATAGTGAGCTTGAAGTCGCTAAAACACAAGTGGTTGAGCGCTATCAAACGGCCTTTCCGGGGAAAACAGTTCGTCCGCATTTGATTAAAAACCAAATTCAGGGTGAATTGGCTAAATTAGAGGGTGGCAGCAGTGCCGGATTCCTAGATTTAACGAATGAGCTGGTGGGTGTATTTAGCCAAGTGCAAGAGTTTACTCCTGAGACATTGCGTTATGATCAACGTCGCAATGAACTTAGAGTGCGTGCTCGCGGAAAAGATTTTCAAACCTTTGGCAAAGTTAAAGCAATTCTTGAACAACGCGGATTAACTGTAGACCAAGGCTCATTAAATAATGATGGCGACTTTGTAGTCGGTGAAATAAAACTACGAGGTGCTGCATGAAACAACAACTTTTAAAACATTGGCGTGGCTTAAAAGAGCAAGAGCAACAGTTGGTGATGGTCGCTGGGGTTATTTTTGTTATTTTTATCTTAGTTATGGGTATTTTTAGACCACTCAACAACGCGATAACTGAAGCTGAAAAAAACCAAGTTAAACAGCAAGAATTATTAGCGTGGGTTGATAACAGTATTGTTAAACTCAAAGCGGGTAGTGCGCGTGCTGTTACAAGTGACCAAAACTTGAGTCAAATAGTTAATGCTAGCCGCGCTCGCTACGATATAACCATAAGCAAAATGCAGCCTAGCGATAATTCATTAAGATTAACCATCGACTCGGTACAGTTTAATAAGCTCATAGAATGGCTTGATGAACTGGTAAACACTAAAGGCGTATTGATTGAAAATTTAGATCTCAGTCGCGATGATAAACCAGGCTACGTACGCGTTAGCCGACTGGTATTAGAGAAGTAAAGAATGAAAAAAATAGCGATTCTTATAGTAATATTTTTCTTCGGTTTTATCTTTTTTGCACTATTAAAAACGCCAGCTGCAGTTGCGCTTAATTTAGCAAATCCTTATCTACCTAAAGATCTGCAAATAGGTAAAGCATCGGGTAGCATTTGGCAGGGTAGAATCATGCAGCTGCGCTATCAAGATGAACAGATTAATAATTTAAACTGGGATATTTCTGGTTGGGCATTATTCACCGGACAGCTTACAGGCAGTGTAAAGTTTGGTGATCCGCGACAGACCAGTGAACTGTCAGGACGCGGTGACTTTAGTTATGGTTTGCTTGATCAAGTAGTTGCATTAAATGATGCTACATTGCGTTTGAGTGTTGAACGTGCGATGCAGCGTTTGCAGTTGCCATTACCTATTAATGCTAAAGGCAGAGTAATTGTTGAGTTAGATGAATATCTCTCAGGAGCGCCTTATTGTGATGCATTAAAAGGTGAAATCGCCAGTGCAAACATCGATGTGCAAGGATTGTCTGGCTGGTTTAGCGTTGGTCCATTAAGTGGCAAGTTAAGCTGTAAGTCGGGCGATATAGCCGTGTTAGTTGATCCTGAAAACCGCTTAGGCTTAGCGGCTGATGCAACCTTAAAAGCAAACATGGACTTTAAAGTGGCTGGATATATCAAGCCAGAAGCATCACTACCAAAAGAAGTACACGATGCCGCCAAATTTTTAGGCCGTGCAGATAGCGATGGCCGTTATCCATTAAATTTTTAAACAAGGCTGAATTGTTTTATGCAAATTCCTGAATTTACACAGCAACATGGCCAGCAGTTAAGTACGTATTTAGCGAGCCGCAATGGCGCCATGACATTGGTGCAGAGCCAAGGTTACTTATTTGCGGTTATTTGCTCTCCTGAGCCATTAGACGTACACGAGTGGCTTGAACAGATAGTGCCAGATACACACGGCCAGCTAGAAGAACAAACATTATTTGCATTTATGGCTTTGTATCATCAGATCAGTGAGCAAGTTTATGAAACAGGTTTTAAGCTCCCTGTAAGTTTACTGGTGAGTGATCAAGATGACAGCTACCTAGATTTGCATGAATGCCAGCAATGGTGTCAGGGTTTTGTTCAGGGAGCACAGGTGTATATTGATAAGCTAATGCAAGCTGATGCACTGACAACAGACTTAACTGATGCATTGCAAACCGCTTACGCCAGTTTAGGCTTTTTTGCTTTAGAGCCCCAGCTTATCACAACAATTGCCCAGCAAAATCAGCTTAGTGAAATACAACTATGCCAGCAACAGTATGAACTAATGGGAGATTTTGCATTAGGATTTGCTGAGTTAATAGAAATTATCGCGGTGCAAAGTGGTTTGTACGCAGATGAAGAAGATGGTTGGAGTTAGCATTATGCTAAATCCAACACAATTTCAGTACAGCTCTTAGGGCATTTAGCAATCCCTTGGCCGGGTTGCTGAGTCTTTAAATCTAACGTTAATATGCCTTGGCATACTTCACATTTAACCGTTTGTCCTTTCGCCAGCTTCTTCAGTAGGTTTTTATGTTGGTTAAACGATGCGCTGCTTTTTTTTGTTAAAGCTGAAAAATCCACTATTTACCTCTGCGCTCAGCCAATGATGTTGAGACGATGTCACACACTGTATTTAAACGATCTTCGTAAAAATATAGGTTGAGATCTTTACTGCGGCAGTAACGAGTATGGAATAGCTGCAGCTGTTCATCAGTTTGCATGGTTTCTTCTAAATACTCTAACTCGCTTTCTGAAAGTGTTAGTTCTGACTTGATGCGGTTTTTTGCCATGCTCGCAGCGGGTCCACGGTTAATGTTGCTAGCACTACTTAATAGCCCTACACCTTCTCCTAATAACTTTTCTCGAGGTTCTTTTATCATTGGATGATCAATTGTGAATAACGCAAGTATCACTACAACTAGTACAAGGAATTTTTTCATATGTGAGTAAACTTTGATCTGAACGGGTACGAATTAGACACCAGTGTAATAAAATGCCCCTTTGTAAAGCAAGCAAGTTAGGTGAATAAATTATTATCAATGAATATCAGCTTTTTTGAGGAGAGTTGGTATAATGACAGAGAACAATTAGATTTTTCAGAAATCTCTGAACTTTTACAGCACAGTAGTTCAGTTTGCACTATTTTTAAATGTAAGCTTAGTTGTTAGCTATCTAAATAGCGTTATATGATTGTTTGACTTTCATTCTCCAAGCGGCGTTGAGGAACTTCGATGGACAAGCAAATAAAAGTAAAAAATATTCCTAGTGAGGTCAAGATCGAAAAGCCCGATCTCTATGCTCAACAGGATAGATTTAATCCCCGCAATCGCATTTATGTACGTGCGGTTAAAGGGTTACATCAACTATTAAGACAGCGCATTGGTTTTCTTGGTATGTTGGCGTTCATGGCGCTGCCATGGATAAACTTTAATGACCAACAAGCTGTGTTATTTGACCTCATTGGTCAAAAATATAACATTTTTGGGCTAACTCTATGGCCACAAGATTTTACTATTCTTGCTTTTATTCTGATGCTTGCTGCATTCGCGTTATTCTTAGTGACCACCTTTTACGGTCGGGTTTGGTGTGGCTATACGTGCCCGCAAACAGTCTGGACGTTTATTTTTATTTGGTTTGAAGAAAAGTTCGAAGGGACAGCGAATCAACGTAAGAAGCTTGATCAGCGACCAATGGACTTTGATAAATTTTGGCGTAAGACAGCCAAGCATACAGGTTGGATAGCTTTTTCTTTATACACCGCACTGACCTTTGTTGGTTATTTCACACCTATTCGTCAGCTGTTACCGGATTTTGTTACTTTTGATGTAGGTGGCTATGCGCTGGTTAGCATTATCGTATTTACCGTATGTACTTATGGTAATGCTGGTTGGATGCGCGAAATTATGTGCTTGCATATCTGCCCGTATTCGCGCTTTCAATCTGCAATGTTTGATAAAGATACCTTCACAGTAAGCTACGATGAAAAACGTGGTGAAAATCGTGGGCCACGTAGTCGTAAACAAGATCGAGAAGAGCTTAGCTTAGGTGACTGTATTGACTGTAATTTGTGCGTACAAGTATGCCCAACAGGGATCGATATTCGCAATGGCCTGCAAGCTGAATGCATTAACTGTGGCGCCTGTATCGATGCCTGCGACGGAGTAATGGATAAGATGAATTATCCGCGCGGGCTTATCTCATATACCACTGAGCGTAACCTAGAAACGCCAGAGAATAAAACCAATCCTCTGCGCGCTAAGATTATTGGTTATATTGTTATATTAGTGGTGCTAAGCGCAGCGCTGGTAACGAATATTGTAATGCGTAAGCCAATGGACTTAGATATTATTCGCGATCGAAATCAACTCTATCGAGTCGATTTTAATGGGCTTGTCGAAAATACCTACACACTTAAAGTGATCAACAAAGCACAATACGAGCAAACCTTTAATATTAAGGTGGCAGGACTGGAGAACTTTAAGTACATAGGTAAGCAAACTTTTACCGTGCAAGCGGGCGAATCGCACAACGTGCCATTATCATTGGTGATGGATCCGTATGATTTGAAAGCGCCGATGACCGAGTTTAATTTTGTATTATCGCCAGTGGACAATCCAAGTTCACAAATTTCGCAGCCGAGTAACTTCTTTAAAGCGCGATAGTTAAGTACACTGATAACAAATAAAAAGCGGGATTTTCCCGCTTTTTTTATAATTGATGAGAATTATGAGTAAATTTAGTTTTGTTGACCTCACCCCAGATTCGATTTTAGATGCGGTCGAAAGTATTGGTATTTACGCAGAGTCTGGCTTATTAGCACTGAATAGTTACGAAAACCGTGTCTATCAATTCAAAGCTGAAGATGGCCTACGTTATGTGGTGAAATTTTATCGTCCCGAGCGCTGGAGTAAGGCACAAATACTCGAAGAGCATAGCTTTGCATTTGAATTGGCTGATGCTGAAGTGCCTGTAGTTGCGCCGATACAGCGTAATGGCGAAAGCTTATTTGAGCATAATGGTTATCTATTTACTTTGTTCCCAAGTGTCGGGGGGCGCATCTTTGAAGTTGATAATCTTGATCAGTTAGATGTGTTAGGACGCTTGATTGGTCGGATGCATCAAGCAGCTAAAGCGAATGTTTTTAGCGAACGTCCGGTCATAGGGTGTGACGAGTATCTAGATACAGCTAAAATTCAGTTACAAAACAGTAATCTGGTGCCTAGCAGTTTAACTACTGCGTTTTATACTATTTTAGATATGGTGATCGCTAAAACGAAATCGCTTTACCAGCAGGTGGATACTATACGTTTACATGGTGATTGCCATGCCGGTAATATTCTGTGGGCCGGTGATGCGTTGATGTTTGTTGATTTGGACGATAGTCGTCAAGGGCCTGCGATTCAAGATTTATGGATGATGCTCAGTGGCGATCGAAACAATCAACTGTTACAGTTAGATACCTTAGTGGCTGCCTATGAAGAATTTTGTGATTTTGATCACACTCAACTCAAATTAATTGAACCATTACGCGCAATGCGTATGATTCATTATATGGGGTGGCTAGCTAAACGTTGGGAAGATCCGGCATTTCCGCGGAACTTTTCATGGTTTGCTGATGACAAATACTGGGAGCAACAAATTTTAGCGCTGAAAGAGCAGTATTCTGCACTTCAAGAGCCGCCGCTGAAGTTGCTGCCTAACTAATTATTAAAAATATCTGAAACGAGAGTCCAATGCTTAAAAAACTAAAATTGAGTTTACTACTGCTATGTTTACCTTTTGCTGCGATGGCCGCAGATTTTAAAGCTGGTGAGCACTATGACGTACTAAAAATTGAAAAAAGTAAAACCTCACAAGTAACAGAGTTCTTTTCATTTTATTGTCCGCACTGTTTTAAGTTTGAAGCTGTAGCTAAAGCAATGGAAAAAAGCTTGCCTGCAGGTACTGAGTTTGTAAAAAACCATGTCAACTTTTTAGGTGGTTTAGCGCCAGAAGTGCAAAGTAATTTGAGCTATGCGTATATCATCGCTAAACAGCATAACAAAGGTGAGCAAGTTGCAGATCAAATGTTTGACAGCATTCATATAAAACGTGCTCCACTCAATAACATTAAAGACGTTAAAGCATTACTTGCAGTAAATGGTATTGATAACTATACCTTTGATAAAGATATTGCCAGCATGCCAGTGATTGCGGCGGAAAAAGCCATGCAAGACAAGCAAAATAAGTTTTCACAAATGGGAGCCTTAACCGGTGTACCAACGTTTATCGTTAATGATAAATACAAAATCAATATCAATACCATCAAGAGCCAAGAGCAGCTTGATGAGTTAGTTGCCTTTTTATTACAACAATAAGCTATTAAAACAATAATTTTTGGAGTTTTTACCGATGATCAAATTAGTTAAAGCAGGACTAATAGCGTTGACGCTTGGGTTTGCTACAAACGCCGCCGCGATTCAATATGACGAAGGGACGCATTATGAAACGATTGATGCACGCGCAACTAAAAAGCCAGAAGTTAAAGAATTCTTCTCATTTTACTGCCCACACTGTAATGTTTTTGAATCAATTGTTGCTGAATTAAAGCCGCTACTAAATGAAGGTATTACTTTTAAGAAAAGCCATGTTGACTTTTCGGGTCCGCGTAACCCAGAAATTCAAACGATGTTAGCACAAGCTTACGCTACGGCAACTGTATTACCACAACAAGATGCACTAATTAGCGCTATTTTCAACCATATCCATGGCAAGCGAGCAAACATCAATGAGCTTGCTGATATGAAAGATATCTTTGTTGCTCAAGGTGTAGCTGCTGATGATTTTGATAAGTTTTACAACAGCTTTACAGTAAGAACCAAGGTATCCAAAATGAAGCGTGATCAAGAATATTTTAAACAAAAGGGTGCTTTGAAAGGTGTGCCTACCTTTATTGTAAACGGTAAGTACCGTGTTATTGTTGGTGGTGATTCAGGTATTAAAGATGCTAAAAGTATGGCTGATCTAATTAATTACTTAGCTGCTAAATAGAGCGGTTTAGTGTTTATTGTAAAAAAGCTCCGTATGCGGAGCTTTTTTGTTGCAGGTGGTAAGAAATGCATAAAATACTGGTTTCAAGTTGCTTACTTGGTGCTCCCGTGCGCTACGATGGTAGCGGACAACAGTTACTCCATCCTCAGCTTATCGCATGGCAGCAGCAGGAACGTATAGTCGCTTTTTGTCCTGAGATTGCTGGTGGTTTATCCACTCCTAGAGATCCTGCTGAAATCGTCAACGGTAAAGTGATTACCAATACTGGTGATGATGTGACACCGGAATTTCAGCTAGGTGCAAAACAAGCATTACGCCTTTGCCAACAGTACAATATTCGTTTTGCGCTATTAAAGGAATCAAGTCCTTCTTGTGGTCGTAATACAATTTACGATGGCTCGCACAGTGGTATTAAGGTGGTTGGAATGGGATTAACGGCTTCGCTATTAGAAAAGAATGGTATTAAAGTCTTTAGTGAGCAGCAAATGCCAGCGCTAGTAAAAGCACTGGCATAGATACTTTACAATTTACGTTGTAAAAATACCCCTGATTCAATGTGGTGGGTATATGGAAATTGGTCAAAAATCGCAAACCGTTTAACTTCATGAGTGCGAGTTAGGTGCTCTAAATCACGCTCTAGCGTATCAGGGTTACATGAGATATAAATAATACTCTCGTAGTTAGCCACCAAATCACATGTTAGTGTATCCATGCCTGCGCGCGGCGGATCAACTAAAATGGTCTGACAATCATAGCTGCTTAAGTCAATCCCTTCTAAACGTGAGAAGGTTCGTTCGCCTTTCATAGCTTGAGTAAACTCTTCGCTCGACATACGAATGATATCTAAGTTAGTTACGTTATTTTTAGCAATATTATACTGCGCTGAGTGTACTGACGATTTAGAAATTTCGGTTGCTAATACACGATTAAACGAACCAGCTAAGGCAATTGAAAAGTTACCGTTACCACAATAGAGCTCTAGTAAATCATTTTTTAGTGGTTTACATAAGTCTTGTGCCCACTCCAGCATCTTAATGTTTACTTTAGCATTTGGCTGCGTAAAGCTGTTTTCAACTTGTTGGTAAATAAGTTGCTGGCCATTAACTGTTAAACGCTCAGTAACAAAATCATCACCGAGTACTTCTTTTTGTTTGCGAGCACGCCCAATAAAATCAATTTTAAAGCGCTCACTCAATGATTCTTTTAGTGACTTGATAGCTGCTAGCCATTCTTCGTCGAGTGGTTTGTGATAAAGCAGACTCACTAAAATCTCACCGCTTAAACAAGAAAGATAATCTATTTGGAATAATTTACGACGCAAGACTTCACAGCCTTTAAGATTATCGATCATTGCCTGCATTACTTCCCCAATTAGCGGCGCTGCAGGGTCAAACACATCGACTCTGATTTTATCTTTGGTGGCTTGATCAAACATAATGTGGAATAACTCATCGCCATCGTGCCATACTCTAAATTCAGCGCGTTGACGGTAATGAATTGGCTCAGAGGCAAAGACTTCTAATTGTTCAACACCAAAGCGTTGGAATTGCGCAATGATACGTTGCTCTTTTTCATTTAACTGTGCGTCGTATCCTGTTGTATCGATCTTTATAACCGCCATTACCTACTACCTTATTTCATTATGCTGTTTATCGGCGCTATTGTAGGGGGCAGGGATTATTTGTCTAGGGTCTGTTTATCTTTCTAGGTTAATTTTGCAGCTGTGCGTTTGGTTTTTAGGCAAGGCAGAGCCTATGTAGTGTGGTTATTCCCCATAAATAGGCGATAACGTAGCATAAATGCCAAACGCGCGCTGCCCGAAGGGTTCTGCCTAGGGGCGATTAACTCTTTGTTACTTACATGGATGTAAGTAAGGGGCGTGAGCAGGACGCGGAAGCTTTGCTCAATTTTTACTTAGCCCACTAGGTTACAAATCTCGCGCCGCGATTAAATCGCCCCGAGGTTGAACAAATTTTAATCCTTAAAGGTCAACAGGCCCTAATTTTGAGTAATAGCAAATGCTGTTTTTTTGTACATTTTACTTTAGTTATTTATTTTTGGGCCGATACTTAAGTAAGCAAAAATAGGAGTCGGATCATGAAAATTGGCAACTTTGGCTTTGTTCCAAACAACAACGTCAATAAATACAGTAACAAAGCTGCATTACAGCAACCTACAATACAGTCGCCTCAAGATAGTTACCAGCAACGTGGTAAAGAATTAGCAGCAAAAGTGTTAGGTGACAAAATGGCTGAGGCCTTAGGCTTACCTGTCGCGGAAGAGAAAAAAGACAAGCCACTATTTGATTTTGAAGAAATAGTCAAAAACGTTTTGGACTTTGTAACTGGTGCCGTTAAGAAAGCGCAAGTCAATGGAGCCGATAATGAAAAACTCAAAGGTATGCTTAGTGATGCACGCAAAGGTGTGCAAACAGGTATTGATGATGCTTATGGTGAATTAAAAGATACCGGTATTCTAAACGACGAAATTGAGCAGGGCATAGAAAAATCCAAAGAAGGTATTTTTAATGGCCTGGATGAGTTTGAAGAGGATTTATTTAACCCTAAACCGGATTCTGTCAGTGTTACTCAAGCACAGTATTTAAGTTTAAGTAATAATGCTCAGTATAACTTCACCACTGCAGAAGGTGACGAAGTGAGTATTAGTTTTGCTGATGCATTTAAACAGCAATCAGCCAGTAGTTATCAGCGTAATGGTCAAAATGAAGGTTATGCCAGTGCATCATCACAATCGCGGGAGTTATCATTTAGCATGTCAGTAAATGGTGACTTAAACGAAGATGAACAAAAGGCTATTAATGCAATGATGGAAGACTTGCAAAATGTTAGTAAAACATTTTTTGGTGGTGATTTGGAACAAGCCTTTGAACAAGCACAAGAGCTCAACTTAGGCAACGAACAGCTAGTCGCGTTTTCAATGGACTTAAAGCAAACTAAAACGTTTGCAGCGATAAAAGGCTATGAAGAGAATAAACCAACACCAGAGAAAGCTGTGGCTGAAAAAATAGCTCCATTTAATGACGATCTAAAAAATGCCTTTAATAAAGCGGGTGATCTTGGTTTGCAAAATGAACTGTCAGGCATTTTACAATGGTTAAATCAAGACCAAGAGGAAATAGGCAAATTAGTCGACTATACAAAATCAATGTTTGAGCAAATGAATAAATTGCGCTCAGCAGCACTAGAGAGTGAAGCATAAGCTTTATTTTCAGTACACCGCGTGGCAAACTGCTCAGCTTAGTTATTATAAGGAGCGAGTTGTTTGTCACCTCATATCATGGTTTTTGATTCGGGCATTGGTGGTACCACAGTGCTGAAGCATATTCAGCAATACATACCTGATGGCCTTTATAGTTATTTTATGGATAACGCCTACCTACCTTATGGAAAGCTGAGTCAACAAACCATAATTCAGCGCCTCACCGGATTATTAATTTTTATAGAAACACAACAATTACACGTTGATGTGTTAGTTATTGCTTGTAATACCGCATCTACTTCAGCACTGAGCGCACTTCGCGAATTAACCACGATACCGATCGTCGGTGTAGTACCTGCAATTAAGCCCGCCGCTTTATTATCTAAGTCACAGCATATTGCCTTATTGGCCACACCAGCAACAGTACAAAGTAGTTATACACAACAGTTGATAAGCCAGCATGGTCAAGCTGTCACAGTACATTTATATGCAAGTGTTGAACTTGTAACGTTGGCGGAACAAACATATCAAAGTAAAAAGATTATCCAAGACAAACTAGTTGCAGAGCTCGATAGTCTCGCTATTGATAATAGAGTGGATGTAATCGTGTTAGGTTGTACGCATTTCCCAATTTTAGCAAAAGGTTTGAATGAGTATTTTAACAGCACTGTATTATTACTTGATTCCGGCGTAGCAATAGCCAAACGGGTGTGTGCAATACTCAAAGAGCATAATATAGATTGCAGTGATGAGCTTGATGCTAATTGTACAGGCAAGAAAAAGCCGCTACGTTATTACGCAACGGCTTCTATTTATGTTGATAAGCAACCGGTGGAGCTAGTTACGCTGATTGATCCGACTCAGAACGAAAAGAGTTAGATTCATCATCTTGTTTTTGTTTTGCTTCACGAACTTTCAATGTACGTTGTTGGAACTCGCTATCGTTTAATTTTGCAATAGCATTATCAGCATCTAGCTCTGCCATTTCAACAAAGCCAAAGCCACGACGTTTGCCAGTATTTTTATCCTTTAATAGGCGTACATTAAACACTTTACCTTGTTCTTCAAATAAAGCGCGAACTACACCTTCATTTGCACGATAAGGAAGATTGCCCACATAAAGTGTTTTTGTTTTTACTTCGGCTTCTTCTACATCGCCAGATGACATTGCAGCTATAACTACACCACCAATTAATAAACCAGCACCAAATAACAGTGCAGGACTTAATTGTAGGCTTGAAAGTGCAAAGTTAACTATAACGAAACCAATAACAGCAAGGATAACTGAAGAGATAAGAGATTTTTGATCGGGTAATTTCATTTTGATCTACCAATAAACAGGAAATAAACATTAATTTAACATTGTGAACTTGCTATCTTAACGCGATAAATGAACATAGCAATGTTATTTGTGTGAAATTATTTAATTTACAGCAAAAAAAGTGAGTAAAAAGGGTGTTTAATGTGTTTTTTAGGTGGTTTTGCATGCTTTTTGAGCGAACGATTAAAAGATCGAAAAAAAGTGTTGATCTGTTTTTGGAACTCCCTATAATGCGACCCCACTGAGACGGCAGAGCGCAACGCATAGCGGGGCACGAGCTACTTAGTAAGTCGAGTAAAACTTGAGTTTAGATTTTTAGAAAGTTTAAAATTAAGTGTTGACAAAAAAATAGGAAAGCGTAATATGCGCAGCCCTAGCGACGTAAAGCAAAGCGCTTTAATCGCAACGTTCTTTAACAATATAAAGCAATCATCTGTGTGGGCACTCGTACAGATTGAGTTCTAACAGTCGAACTACTCCGGTAGTAAGACACAAAATTTAGAGTCTCAATTGAACTGAGTGACCAACAGCAATAACTTACTTAGGTTTTACTTAAGAAAAGAATTGCAGCACAGTCAATTCAATATCGAAAGATATTAAATAAATTCAGAATTCATTGAGCGTGTCGGCTCTCTTTATGGGAGAAGACAGAAAAAACTTTTAATTGAAGAGTTTGATCATGGCTCAGATTGAACGCTGGCGGCAGGCCTAACACATGCAAGTCGAGCGGTAACAGAGAGTAGCTTGCTACTTTGCTGACGAGCGGCGGAC
>NZ_JACJEY010000058.1:0-26530 GCF_014164295.1 Pseudoalteromonas sp. SG43-7 | reverse complement strand
GCGAGTTTGCGAGTTTGCGAGTTTGCGCGTTTGCGAGTTTTATCAGAATGAATTTTTAAACGCGGTAGTCAAGTACTTCGTCTCTTTACTCTCGCTAACTTTACTCTCGCTAACTTTTATAACCCCAAAAACAAAAAACCCAGCAGAAGCTGGGTTTTTGAAATTCTTGATAACGTAAATATTAACGTTTTGAGAACTGTGGACGCTTACGCGCTTTCTTAAGACCCACTTTCTTACGCTCAACTTTACGTGCATCACGAGTAACGAAACCTGCTTTACGAAGTTGTGGACGTAGTGACTCGTCAAACTCCATAAGTGCACGAGTGATACCGTGACGGATAGCACCAGCTTGACCAGTAGTACCACCACCAGCAACGGTGATGTAAAGATCAAACTTTTCAGTCATATCAACAAGCCCTAAAGCTTGACGAACAACCATGCGTGCTGTTTCGCGACCAAAATACTCTTCTAAAGAGCGATTGTTGATTACGATGTTACCAGTGCCTGGGCGTAAGAATACGCGAGCACTTGAACTTTTACGACGACCTGTACCGTAGTATTGATTTGCCATGTTAGTGCTCCTTAAATGTCTAGAACCTGAGGCTGTTGTGCAGCATGGTTGTGCTCAGTACCTGCGTAAACTTTAAGTTTACGGTACATTGCGCGGCCTAAAGGACCACGTGGCAACATGCCCTTAACAGCCTTCTCGATGATCATTTCAGGCTTTGCAGCTTGAAGTTTATCAAAAGTAGTAGACTTAAGACCACCTGGGAAACCAGAGTGAGCATAGTACACTTTATCTTTGAACTTGTTACCAGTTACAGTAACTTTCTCCGCGTTGATAACGATGATGTAATCACCAGTATCTACGTGTGGAGTGTACTCAGCTTTGTGCTTACCGCGTAGGCGATGAGCGATTTCAGTAGCGATGCGACCTAAAGTTTTACCTTCAGCGTCAACTACGTACCAGTCACGTTTTACTGTTTCTGGTTTAGCAACAAACGTTTTCATTTATAAAAATCCAATGTTTTTCAATTAAAACCACAGGTAATTATTATTAATTACCGCTCTAAATGTTTGCTCCAACCCCTTCGAGTTTAAGACTTTTGCGCCATTCAAAAGAGGCTAATCTAATGAAGGCAATAGAACGCAACGTGGCAGACGCGGGAGTATACCAGCACTTTTACCACATTGCTACTCGACGGTTGTTTTTTCCACAAGAAAATTGTTCGATAAGCGATAAAATTAAAAACTGTACTTGTGTTAAGTTAAGTACAGTTTTGATTTGTGTCTAACTTACGACTTATAACTTACAGCTACATTAAACCAAATGCTCTCTTGCTAAGTATTCTAACGACTGCATTTCTTGCAATCGACTAATACAACGTCTGAACTCAAAGTTAAGATTGCCTTGCGTGTAGAGTTCCGTAATCGGTTTTTCAGCAGAAATAATAAGTGTGACGTGGCGTTCGTAAAACTCATCGACTAACGCAATAAAGCGTCTGGCGGCATCATCGTTATTTTGGCCAAGCTGTTTTACGTTCGATAAAATAACAGTGTTATATAAACGGCTTATTTCCATATAATCGACTTGGCTACGTGCGGTTTCACACAACTGAGAGAAATCAAACATCACAATACAATCAGCGACCTTACGGGTTTTGATCATTCGCCCTTCAATTTCGATGGGGTGATCGAGTTTACCAGGCTCTGGAGATAACTTATCAAAATACTCAAACAGATTTTTATCGGCTTGTTCATCTAATGGGCTATGAAATATCTCTGCTTGCTCTAAAGTACGCAATCGGTAATCAATGCCAGAATCCACATTCACAATCTCAGTGTTTGCATTAACAAGTGCAATTGCAGGTAAAAAGCGAGCACGCTGCAAACCATTTCGATATAACTCATCAGGTATAATGTTAGACGTTGCCACTAACACAATGCCGCGCGCAAATAAGGCTTCCATTAAACCACCAAGCAGCATGGCATCAGTAATGTCTTGCACAAAAAATTCATCAAAGCAGATAATGTCGGTTTCAGCTTTAAAAATATCAGCCACAACTTCTAAGGGATTAGCCGTTTTGTCTAATTTTTTTAGCTCTTCGTGAACACGGTGCATAAAACGATGAAAATGCACGCGCATCTTGCGTGTTCCCGGCAGCGCCTCATAGAAGGTATCTACCAAATAGGTTTTACCACGCCCTACTCCCCCCCAAAAATACAAACCTTTTATAGGCGCCGTGCTATTTTTATTAAATAGTTTAGAGAACCAGCCTTTAGCTGCGGGCTTTTGTGCTGTTAAGTCATCGAAAAGCCTTTGTAGATGACGTACTGCATTTTCTTGTGCAGCATCGTAAACAAAGTCTTCACGCTGTAAATCTTGTTGGTACTTTTGCCAAGGAGTCATAGATAGTTACAATAAAACACGGTTTAATTTACGCAATATGTTAACACGCATCGTAACTCGGGGTATATTAGCAGCAACAGGATTTATTCTTGAGTACGCAATCTAGGCGTTATTTTATTTTTATGTATTAATTCCCAAAGGGGTAGAATTATGGGTACAGTTACTTGGATCGGCATTATTGTTATTGTGGCAGTAGCTGCATTTTTCCTTGGCGCCTTCGTCACTAAAAAGCAATTTAAGCAAGATGAATTAGAGCAACAAGCAGAACAAGCTAAAAATGCATTAGAGCAATACCGTCAAGATGTTGCAGATCATTTAGCAAGCACTGGTAGACTCGTCAACAAAATGAAAGACAACTACGACCAATTGTTAAATCATGTTGATGAAACTAACAAGCTGCTATTAGCTGATAAAAAACAGCAACCTAACGAACCATTCTTTTCTAAAGAAACGACAGAGCAGCTACAACGCTCACTTAAAGAACGCCAAAGTGACCGTTCATCGGCACATGCTCAACCGGCTGATTATGTATCAGGTGAATCAGGCTTATTCGCTGGCGAACCAAAAGTAGCCGAGCCTGACAAAGTTTAATTAAGGTTTCAGAAATTTCTAAAGCTTCTTGATGAACTTTTTTTTGACCCCATAGTCTGTTTATAAAGCAGCTTATGTTTTACATGCATTTCAAAACATTCCAAAAGAGCGAACCTACTTTAAAATGTTTTGAACTAAATTGATAAAAGGCTGCTTATGCAGCCTTTTTTGTTTGTGCTTTTTCCTGTGATGTGGAGTAAACCCTGACTATGAAAATGAAATTATCGTTAATCAGTGCAGCAATGTTATCTGCCAGTTTATTATTAACCCCTGCAGTATCAATGGCTAAGATGCCTATCGCAGTCAATGGTCAACAATTACCGACGTTAGCGCCGATGCTAGAACAAATAACACCAGGCGTTGTTAGTATCCAAGTCTCCGGTTCAAAGGAAGTCCGTCGTCGCGCTGATCCGCTTGATTTCTTTTTTGGCAATCCGCAACCGCGTAGCCAAAAGCGTGAATTTAGTGGTTTAGGCTCAGGCGTTATTATTGACGCCAAAGAAGGCTACGTCGTTACCAATAACCACGTAGTTCAAGATGCTGAAAAAATGTTGGTTACTCTTGAAGATGGTCGTGAATACGAAGCAACTAAAATCGGTAGTGATAAAGAATCAGACATAGCGTTACTGCAAATTGAAGCCGATGATCTAGTCGCAGTAAAACTTGCTAATTCAGATCAGCTGCGCGTGGGTGATTTTGCAGTAGCAATTGGTAATCCATTTGGTTTAAGTCATACCGTTACCTCAGGGATTGTTAGTGCAATGGGGCGCAGTGGTTTAAATATTGAAGGTTATGAAGATTTTATTCAAACCGATGCTGCTATTAACCAAGGTAACTCAGGTGGTGCGCTAGTTAACTTAAACGGTGAGCTAATTGGTATTAACACGGCCATTTTAGGTGCATCGGGTGGCAATGTTGGTATCGGCTTTGCGATCCCATCCAATATGATGAAAAATCTCGTTGACCAAATTATTGAACATGGTGAAGTACGCCGTGGCTCACTAGGTATTTCTGGGCGCCCACTGGATGCTGGCCTTGCTAAAGCACAACAGCTTGATGTAAAACAAGGCGCTTATGTTATGCAAGTAATGGATGATTCTGCCGCCAGTGAAGCGGGTATTAAAGCTGGTGACGTAATTATTAGTATTGATGGTAGTGAGATCAGCGGCTTCCATGAACTGCGCAGTAAAATTGCCACGCTAGGTGAAGGCAGAAAGGTAAAATTAGGCATTTATCGTGATGGTAAAGTGCAAACCGTTAAAGTGACCCTTGATGGCGCATCAGCACTAACCGCAGCCGGTGATGAACTACATCCAGCCTTCCAGGGTGCAACACTTGAAAACACCCAAAAGAATGGAAATAAAGGGGTTGAGGTGACAACTGTTGATCCTCGCTCACCAGCAGCTAGAGTAGGCCTTGAAGAAGGCGACGTGGTAATGCAAGTAAACCGTCAGCGTGTTGAAACAATTAGTGACATGAATAAGATCATCGAAAACACTAAAGGTAACATTGTGCTTGGAGTACAACGCGGTCGTGAATCGGTATTTGTTTTAATCCAATAAAATAAATATTAGGTAAATAACACAAATAATAGCAGTGGTACTTGCCGCTGCTATTTTTTTTGTGCCATCATTAGAAGATCGCTCATTAAGAATAAGAACATTGTGCTGAAATTTTTTAAGTTTGTCCTTCCCCCGCTATTTGCCGGACTCGGTATCGCATTTTTGGTAGTATTTTTTAGCCCAAATATGCGTGCAACGCTGTTACCTAATGTCCCCTTACCAAGTGCTATGAGTATTGACCATTTGAGTTTTGCCGATGCAGTACAGCGCGCAGCGCCATCAGTTGTGACAATCATTTCTGAGAGTATTTCAAAGGAACCTCGTTATAAACGGCAAAATACCGTGCAAGAACTTGGCTCCGGTGTGATCATGTCAAGTGATGGCTATATTCTTACCAACTATCATGTGATCAATAATGCTGATCAAATTATGGTGCTGCTTACTGATGGCCGCCGTTATTTTGATGTTCAGCTCATCGGCTTTGATACCATCACCGACTTAGCACTGTTGAAAATTAACGTTGAGCACTTGCCAGTTATCCCAATTAGTGAGCGTTTTACGCCTCGCGTGGGTGATGTGGTGCTGGCGATTGGTAATCCGCTGAATCTAGGGCAAACAATCACCCAAGGGATCATCAGTGCCACGGGTAAACAAAAAATTACCGATAGTCCTTATAATAGTCTGCTACAAATGGATGCGGCAATTAATGTCGGCAACTCAGGTGGCGCACTGGTTAACTCTAATGGCGACTTGGTTGGGATCACCTCAGCACAATTTAAAACCCGAGAGAATCTGGATATCCAAGGCATATTCTTCGCCGTACCGTACTCGTTAGCGAAAGAAGTAATGGATAAACTGATCCGTCATGGTCGTGTTGTGCGTGGTTACTTGGGCTTCACAGGTACTGCCGTTGATAGTACCGGTAAAGAAGTGAGCGATAAGTTCACCCCTATTGCTGGCTTGCGTATAACCAACCTAGATCCATTAGGTCCAGCATGGCAAGCTGGTATTAAAGAACAAGATATTGTGATTAAAATTGGCGGTGAAGATGTCACTAACCCACAAAAAACCTTAACCAGAATTGGTAATTCAGAGCCGGGCCATGAAATAGAATTTGAACTTTATCGAAATGGAAAAGTACTAAAAGTGATGGTGAAGGTTGCAGAGTTAGAGACTAAACTATAATTTTAGTTGCAAGGTAAAAGGTAAAAGGTAAAAGGTAAACAAGGTTTTCGCTTGAACCTTGTTACCTGAACCTTTCAACTCGTATTTAACTACTTCGGCGTTTGATGTTTGCACCTAACGCGCTGAGTTTATCTTCAATCCGTTGATAACCTCGATCAACGTGGTAAATACGGTCAACAACCGTTTCACCTTGTGCCACAATCCCCGTTAAAATTAGGCTCGCTGATGCACGTAGATCGGTTGCCATTACTTGTGCGCCACTCAAACTCTTAGTGTCACCACAAATTGCCGTATTCCCCTCCAAACGAATGTTAGCCCCCATACGTTGTAGTTCTGGCACATGCATAAAACGGTTTTCAAAAATCGTTTCGGTAATGGTCGCGCTGCCATTAGCTACTACATTTAACGCAGTAAACTGCGCTTGCATATCGGTAGGGAAACCTGGGTGTGGCATGGTTTTAATATTAACGGCTTTGAGCTCACGGCCACGCATATCAAGATAAATACTATCTTTATGTACTTCAATCAACGCATTAGTTGCACGCAATTTTTCAATCACAGGCTCTAAACTATGAAAATCGGTAAGCTTACATAGCACTTCGCCACCCGCCATTGCTGCGGCCACTAAAAATGTGCCAGTTTCAATCCGATCTGGCAAGATGCGATGCTCACAACCATGCAGCTTTTCAACACCTTCAATTTCAATACGGCTAGTGCCTGCACCGCTAATTTTTGCGCCCATTGCTGTTAAGCAAGCAGCTAAATCTATAATCTCTGGTTCACGCGCCGCGTTTTCTAATACGGTTTTGCCGTCAGCTAAGGTTGCGGCCATTAATAAATTTTCGGTCGCGCCAACGCTGACCATTTCCATGTAGATTTCAGCACCTTTTAAACGCCCATCTACCTTGGCATTGATATAACCATTTTCAACGCTAATAACAGCGCCCATGCGCTCCAAACCTTGAATATGAATATCAACCGGGCGAGCACCAATTGCACAACCACCAGGAAGCGATACTTGTGCTTGACCAAAACGAGCAACCAATGGACCTAATGCTAATACTGAGGCACGCATTTGTTTAACTAACTCGTAAGGGGCCAATGTTTTATCAACTTTGCCACCATCAATAACGAGCTGCTCGCCGTGCCAGTGTATTTCTGCGCCGAGGGTTTTTAATAATGCTTCAGTAGTGCCGATATCACGCAGGCGAGGAACATTATTAAAGGTACTTTTACCGTCAGCTAATAATGCTGCAAACAAAATAGGTAAAGCGGCATTTTTAGCGCCAGAGATAGTGACTTCACCGGCAAGTCCGGTTCCACCCTGAATTACAAATTGATCCATGAGGAAACCTTTTTTATTGAGGTAAAATGAATTTTTGTTCGCGCTTCCACTCAGTAGGTGTAAATGCACGGATCGAAACTGCGTGGATTGTGCCGTCAGAAATGGTGTTCATCAACGGACCATATACCAGCTGTTGTTTTTTCACTCGGCTTAACCCATCAAAACAATCGCCGACTGCGATAACTTCATAATGACTACCGTTGGCTTTCACATGTACTTCAGCTAATTGCAATTCGTCGCGCAATAAGGTTTCGACTTGGCTTGTTTCCATAACTCTCACTCAAATAGGTTGGTAACCTGTCCCAACTGCATCAACTTTTGCAGTTGTTCAGGAATATTTTGCAATTCAAGGTGAATACCTTGCTGCTTTAATTCTGCGAAAGAGTGAATTAACCAAGCTAAGCCCGCCGTGTCAACCCTAGACACCTCAGAAAGGTCAAAATACCAGTTTTTATGGCTAGTTTGTGAGTTTTTATTCAGAAGTCGTTCAGCGGAAATTGAATTTCGAGTCAATTCACCACTGACTCGATAGTGCTGTTCGTCAATCTGAGTAACGGTTACTTTACTCATTACCGCCGTCACCTCTAAATTGCACTGGCAACTTACTTTTCTGTTCAAGTAGGTCACTAACATGGTTAATACCTTGCTGGCGCAAAATGCCTTGAAATTCACTTTGCTTGGCATCTAATAAACTAATGCCTTCGGCAACCATGTCATAAGCACGCCATTCGCCATCGCGATCTTCACGTACTTTAAAATCAATTTTAATTTCCGGCTTGCCTGGCTCGACAATTTTGGTTTTCACTAATACTAGGTCTTGCCCTGTAAACTCTTTGCTTGCACCAAACTCTACTTTTTGGTTGGTGTATTGGGTAAACACGCCAGCATAAGTGGCGATTAAGTATTCTTGAAACACATCAATAAAGTGTTTGATATCCTCAACCGCTTGCTTTTGCTCAGCAGGATCTTTAATCGCACGCACTTTTGATACATGACTTCCTAATACACGCAGTGCAGCATATTTATAATCAATGTAAGGCATCAACTCTTCTTTGACGATAACCCGTAGATGCTCTTTATCTTTTTCGATTAAAGGCTGGTCACGAGTAATACGTTGAAAAGTATTATCAGATACTTGGCGGACCATTTTATATGGGTCTGTTAAATCGACCACATCGCTTGCTACGCTGATCGCGCTGAAAGTCAGCGCAACTAAAATTATAAATTTCTTAAACATAATTACTTACTCGCCGCCTTGATTGAATAAAAATTGCCCGATTAACTCTTCAAGCACCAATGCTGATTTCGTGTCAGTGATATAGTCGCCATCATTTAAGGCTTTGCTTTCAACACCAAATAACTCGTCTAACCCTAAGTTTTTATCATTACTTGTTACCGCAACACCTAAACACGCTTGTTCAGCTGATTTTGGGGCAATGACAGGGTTAATCCCTAAATATTGCTCACCTAGGATGCCTGATGTCAAAATTGAAACTGAGCTGGTATCTGAAAAACGACATTTATATTGCGCATCAATCGTCATATCAACAACTGGCACAAATTCTTGTGGGTGAATTGAAATACCCTCAACTCGACCAACCACTACACCACCTACTTTAATCGGCGCACGTGTTTTTAATGAACCAATGTTTTCAAACTTGGCTTTCAATAAGTAAGTTTCGCCGTTGCCGCTGATCCCTGCATTGGCAACTTTTAACGCCAACATAGCAAAAGCTGCTATGCCTAGCGCAACAAAAAAACCAACTAAAATTTCTAATTTCCGTGAATTCATTATCTATACCTTTATTAGCTAGTAAACATTACCGCTGTCAAAATAAAATCAAACCCTAAAACAGCCAAAGATGAGTGTACAACTGTCTCTGTTGTTGCTTTACTGATCCCTTCAGAGGTCGGTATACAATCGTAGCCTTTATAAAGCGCAATCCATGTAACCACGATGGCAAATACAAAACTCTTGATCATGCCATTTAAAATATCTTGCTGAAACGATACTTGTGACTGCATGATTGACCAAAAACTCCCCGTATCAACACCCAACCAATCAACACCCACTAAATGAGCACCAATAATTGCAACTGCTGAAAATATTAACGCCAGTAATGGCATACTGATAAAGCCCGCCCAAAAGCGTGGCGCGATAATACGTTTAAGAGGGTCAATGGCCATCATTTCAAGACTTGATAACTGCTCAGTCGCTTTCATTAAACCTATTTCAGCGGTTAATGCACTACCAGCTCGCCCGGCAAACAATAATGCAGTAACAACAGGGCCTAACTCTCTGAGTAAACTCAATGCGACTAATGGACCTAAGCTGTCCTCTGCACCATAACCAACTAGTACGGTGTAGCCTTGCAACGCCAATACCATACCAATGAATAATCCCGACACCATGATTATCAATAGTGACTGCGAGCCGACCATATATAATTGTCGTATTAAAAGCGGCGTGCCTTTTCTAAAATTAGGCAAACTCCATAACGCACCTATCAACATCTGAGTGGAGCGACCAAGTGCAGCAAATCGTCCTAACGTTTTATGACCTAGCATTTGCAAAAAATCAAACATCAGCGGCGCCCTCCCAGTAATTCTTGTTGATAAGGTTGAGCAGGAAAATGAAACGGCACTGGGCCATCAGATAATCCTTTTAAGAACTGCTGAACTAGGGCCGATTCATGATTACGCATTTCATCCGGTGTACCGCTACCAATAACGCCTTGATCGGCAATAATGATAACGTGATCGGCAATGCTCATCACTTCTGTTACATCGTGAGTTACGATTAATGATGATAATCCAAGCACTTGATTAAGCGATTTAATCAACTTAACTAACACCCCCATGGAGATTGGGTCTTGGCCTGCAAATGGCTCATCATACATAATTAATTCAGGATCAAGTGCGATTGAGCGCGCTAATGCAGCACGACGTGCCATACCACCTGACAGCTCAGAAGGCATTAAATCTTGTGCGCCACGCAAGCCAACAGCTTGTAATTTCATTAGCACCACAAGGCGAATTAAATCTTCACTTAGACGAGTGTGTTCACGCAGCGGAAAAGCGATATTGTCAAATACAGACATATCGGTAAATAATGCGCCGCTTTGGAACAACATACTCATTTTGGTTCGCGCCGCATAAAGCTCTTTGCGCGACATGGCAGGAATGTTATTACCTTCGAATAAAATAGTGCCGCTATCTGGTTTTAATTGACCACCAATTAAACGCAACATGGTGGTTTTACCAATTCCGCTTGGTCCCATTATTGCCGTAATTTTTCCTTTCGGGACACTAAAGCTCATATTTTTATATATGCAGCGATTGCCCCTAGAAAAGCTTACATCCTTGATTTCTACTATTGGTTGCGACAAGTCGCTCTCCATTACTATTTTCACTAGTTCACCTATTTTAAGCGTTTTTACAGCAAGATGGAAAAAACAAATCGTAAAATTTTGTAATATTCTATGTAATAGCGCTGCAAACCTTACAGCAGTAGGCTTAACCGTCGCTTAAATAATTATTCTCAGTCCAAATCAGGCCATAATCTAACAAGCTTCGCAGATTCTTTTATTTATACTTTCAGGTTGGCTTTTGTTACTATTTGCAGTCATCTCATTTTGAATAATTGGCGTAACGTAATGGTGACTTCTTTTGTCATTTTAATTCTCGGATTTGCAGCTCTAGTTTGGAGTGCGGATCGCTTTGTTTATGGTGCTGCGGCACTGGCAAAAAATTTCGGTGTTCCTACTCTTATTGTTGGCTTAACCGTTGTTGCGATGGGCTCGTCAGCCCCTGAAATGATGGTCTCAGCATCAGCTGCGCTTGCCGGTAAAACTGACACTGCCGTGGGTAACGCCGTTGGCTCAAATATCACTAATATTTTACTTGTTTTAGGTATTACCGCGCTATTGCGCCCACTCTCAGTATCATCAATGACATTAAAACGCGAAATGCCGCTTGTACTACTAGTGTCAATCGCTGCCTGGTATGTATTTTCTGATAACTACTTTTCATTTGCTGAGGGCGTTGCATTAATCATTGGCTTTGTGGTCTTTATTGCGGGCTTAGTTATTATTTCTATTCGCGCTAAAAACCAAGCTGACGACCCATTTGTAAGTGAAGCCTGTGAAGACGTACCAGATAACGTGCCCACCAAATCGGCTTTATTTTGGTTAATTATTGGTATGATATTACTGCCTGTCAGCTCACATTTTTTAGTTGGCTCAGCAGTTGATATAGCCAAATACTTTGGCCTAAGTGATTTAGTAATAGGGTTAACCATTATTGCTATTGGTACCAGTTTGCCTGAGCTGGCAGCCTGTATTGCTGGGGTATTAAAAAACGAAGATGATTTAGCACTGGGTAATATTGTTGGCTCAAATATCTTTAACATTTTAGCTGTGTTGCCACTGGCTGGGATTATCAACCCTTCAATTATTGATCCTTCAGCTGCAAACCGTGATGCCTTAATAATGATTGGTGCCACCATAGCCCTTATTGCTATGTCCTTGAGTTTTAGGGGCACAAGACGCATTAATAGAGTTGAAGGTGGCCTGTTATTGGTCGCGTTTTTAATCTATCAAGGTTATATTTTCAGCCAAGTTGCTTAATGCTAGCCACAAAATGGATAACACAATGACGCAGTTAAATTTTATTGAACAAGGTAAGCGGGTGCTAGAAATAGAGCGCCAAGCACTGCTTGATATAACCCAATATCTAGACGAAAACTTTAATCAAGCTTGCCAATTGATGTATCAATGTCACGGTAGGATCATAGTAGTCGGTATGGGGAAATCTGGGCATATTGGTAATAAAATTGCTGCAACACTGGCAAGCACTGGCACGCCTGCGTTTTTTGTCCACCCGGGTGAAGCCAGTCATGGTGATTTAGGGATGATCACTCGTGATGACGTGGTTATGCTTATTTCTAACTCAGGCGAAACCAGCGAAGTACTGAATATTATTCCGGTTATTAAACGTATTGGCGCAAAAATGATCGCCATGACAGGTAACCCTGAATCATCAATGGCAAATTGGGCTGATGCACATGTATGCATCAAAGTAAGTCAAGAGGCCTGCCCATTAGGACTCGCTCCGACTGCGAGCACGACTGCAACACTTGCGATGGGTGATGCAATAGCCGTTGCTCTGCTAGAAACCCGTGGCTTTACCGCCGATGACTTTGCGCTATCGCATCCTGGTGGTAGCTTAGGTAAACGTTTACTATTGTGTTTAAAAGATATTATGCACAGTGGCCCAGCAACGCCTATGATCAATGATAAGCAATGTATCAAAGATGCATTAATCGAAATGTCGGCAAAAGGCTTAGGTATGACAGCTATTGTTGATGACACAGGGCAACTTGCAGGGCTTTTTACTGATGGTGATTTACGGCGAATTTTAGAGCAACGAATAGATATTCACAGTACTTTGATAAGCACTGTCATGACCCGCTCTTGCACTACTGCAACTGCTGATATGCTTGCCGCCGAGGCACTCAATATCATGGAGAATAAGCGTATCAATGGCTTAATTGTAGTTGATGATAAACACCACCCTATTGGTGCTCTTAATATGCAAGATTTGCTCAAAGCAGGAGTTTTATAATGCAGTTTGCTGACTTATATCAGCCACTTTCAGATGATGCTCGCGAGCGAGCACAAAAAATCAAACTCCTGATCTGTGATATCGATGGGGTGTTTTCAGATGGTCGTATTTATCTTGGTAACCAAGGTGAAGAACTCAAAGCGTTTAATACTAAAGATGGCTTTGGTATCAAAGCACTGATCAATAGCGGTTTTGAAGTTGCCGTGATCACCGGTCGTCATTCACAGATAGTTCAGCAACGGATGACTAGCCTGACAGTACCGCATATTTACCAAGGCCAAGAAAACAAGTTGCAAGCTTATCAACAGCTCAAGGATAAATTGCAGTTAAGCGATGAACAAATCGCTTACATAGGCGATGACGGACCTGACTTGCCGGTAATGGAATTGGTTGGTTTTGCGGTGGCAGTAAATGATGCGCATCCACTAATCAAACGCATTTCACATTATACAACCATGCTACCTGGTGGCTTTGGGGCGGTGCGTGAACTCACTGATTTATTAATGCTCGAAAATGGTAAATCATTAACCAGCGAAGGCACGAGCTCATGAATAGTGCGCGTTTAATATTATGCGTATTATTTGTCGGCTGCATGGTATGGCTGTGGTATCCGTATTTTTATCAAAGTACCGCCATAAAACAACACCAAGAAGATATAATAGCAAAACCTGATTATACTGCGGTGGCATTAAAACAAACCGCATTTGATGAACAAGGTAAAATTAGCCACAAAGTAACAGCTGCAAAAATGGAACTCTACCAACAGTTAGGGTTCACTTACTTTGAACAACCTATTTTTACACTCTATAATCAACAGCAGACGTGGCAAATTAATGCCGATGAAGCCACCTTATATGAAAATCATCAATTAATTTTAGAAGGTAATGTGGTTGCTAAAAACCTGACCAATAATGCCATGATTGAACATATAAACGCAGATAATATTCAGGTTGATATTGAACTACAAACCATGAGTTCAGAACAACCAGTTGAATTAATCGGACCAAATTTAAAAATCACTGGGCGCGGTCTCCATGCCGACTTAAAAGCCGAAGTGGTAGAACTAATTAACCATACGCGAACCATATATTATGACCAATAAATTTGCTCACTTGCTTGTTATACCAAGCTTATTCATTGCTTTTGCAAGCTTTGCTGAAAATACGACACCACCTGCAGATCAAGTCTCTATCAGTGCTGACACGCAGCTTGCCCAACTGAAAGACAATATCGGTATTTTTGAAAAAAATGTTGAAATCATTCATGGTAACCGCCGTATCAAAGCGGATCGACTTGAAGTCCATAAGCGCGAAGATTTAGGCGATAACAAACAACTACTTGTCGCAACTGGCAGTCCGGCTTACTTTGAAGAAAAACAAACTGATGGCACAGTAATGAGTGCCAGTGCTGATGAAGTCCGTTACGATGTCGCTAAGCGCTATTTAACCTTGGTTGGCAATGCACAAGTCACTCAGGCAGGTCAAAAAATCAATGCCAAAAGCATTACCTATGATATGGACCAGCAACTGATCAGTGCTGAAAAAGGCGCAAGCTCAAGCGATCGTGTGCACACCATTTTGGTACCAGTAGACAGTAAAAAAGACAAATCTAAAGGGCAGCCATGAGTACATTAAAAGCTGAATTTCTAGCAAAAAGCTATAAAGGTCGCCAAGTTGTAAAAAGCGTGGGTTTAGAAGTTAGCGCAGGCAGCATTGTTGGCTTATTGGGTCCTAATGGCGCTGGTAAAACCACCACCTTTTATATGATTGTGGGTTTAGTTCCAAGCGACAAAGGTAAAATCAGTATTGATGATAATGACATCACCTTACTGCCAATGCACAGTCGCGCACGGTTAGGGATTGGCTACCTGCCACAAGAATCATCCATCTTCCGTAAATTAACTGTTTATCAAAACCTGATGGCTATTTTAGAAACTCGTAAAGAGCTGAATAAACAAGCCAGAGAAGAAGCGCTCGACAGCTTACTTGATGAGTTTAGCATTCAACATATCCGCGACAGCCAAGGTATGGCATTATCTGGCGGTGAACGTCGTCGAGTTGAAATTGCACGCGCTTTAGCCGCAAACCCAAAATTTATCTTACTTGATGAGCCTTTTGCTGGCGTTGATCCTATTTCAGTGTTAGATATAAAGAAGATTATTGAACACCTTAAAAACCGTGGTATTGGCGTGCTTATTACCGACCACAATGTACGAGAAACCCTTGATGTTTGTGAAAAAGCCTACATAGTTTCTCATGGGGAGTTAATTGCATCAGGTACCCCTGAGCATGTACTCGCCGACCAAACAGTCCGCGATGTTTACCTGGGCGAGCAATTTAGGCTATAAAGCCACGCTCGGCTAAGTATCTGCTAGACTTAACGATGATAACAATAAAAGGATTGTTAGAGATACATGAGGCAATCACTCCAGCTGCGCATGGGCCAGCAACTTACAATGACACCACAGCTGCAACAAGCAATTCGCTTATTGCAACTCAGTACATTGGATCTCCAGCAAGAAATTCAAGAAGCGCTCGACAGCAATCCATTGTTAGAGCTAGAAGAACATGAATATTCAGACGACACGGCTGGTAAAAACGAACAAAAACAAGATAACGATGACTTAACCGTTAGCGCATCAGCAGACGACAAGCCAAGCGAATATGAACAAGAAAGTAGCGAAGCATTAAGTAAAGAGACCTTAAGTGACGAAATGGCTATGGACGTCACCTGGGACGAATACATGAGTGCTGCGCCAAATACGTCATCTGGGCCAATGCCTGAAGATGAGTCAATTTATCAAGGTGCCTCAACTGAAACCTTGCACGAATATCTAATGTGGCAATTACAACTCACACCTTTTAGTCCAACCGATGAAGCCATTGCCATTGCGATTGTTGAAGCCGTTGACGATTCAGGTATTTTAACCTTGAGCTGCGAAGACATCGCAGAAAGCTTAAATCAAGGTAATAACGAAGAAGAAATCGAACTCGACGAAGTGCAAGCAGTGTTAAAACGCATTCAGTTGTTTGACCCTGTTGGTATTGCTGCGCGCAGCCTACAAGAATGTTTATGTATTCAATTAAATCAATTTGATCCTGCAACTCCTTGGATTAGCGAGACAAAAATGATTTTAACTGATCATATCGATTTATTAGCTAGTCGTGACTATCGCACTTTGATGAAAAAGACTAAGCTTAAAGAAGATGAACTAAAAGAAGTAATGACACTGATCCACAGCCTTAACCCAAAGCCTGCGGATACCATAGTACGCGAAGAATCAGAGTATGTTATTCCTGACGTTTCGGTGAAAAAAATTAAAGGTCGCTGGGTGGTTGAACTCAATCCAGACAGCATGCCAAAAATTAGAGTGAACAGCCAATATGCGGCGATGTCACGCTCTGTAAAATCAAGCACTGACAGCCAATTTATACGCTCGCATTTGCAAGAAGCTAAATGGTTTATTAAAAGCCTAGAAAGTCGTAACGAGACGTTACTCAAAGTAACCAACTGCATTGTTAAACAGCAGCAAGGATTCTTTGAGCATGGCCCTGAGGCCATGCGCCCTATGGTACTAAACGACGTTGCCGAAATGGTTGAGATGCACGAATCAACAATTTCTCGTGTAACCACCCAAAAATACATGCATACCCCTCGTGGTATATTTGAGTTAAAATATTTTTTCTCGAGCCATGTAAGTACTGAGAACGGCGGCGAATGCTCATCGACAGCCATTCGAGCATTGATCAGAAAATTGATCAGTGCAGAAAACTCAGCGAAACCATTGAGTGATAGTAAGATTGCAGATATATTGGCAGAGCAAGGTATCAAAGTAGCTAGACGGACTATTGCAAAATACCGCGAGTCGCTGGCTATTCCACCGTCAAATCAACGTAAAAGTTTGATTTAAGGCGTAAAATCACAAGAGGAAAATGCTTATGCAACTAAATTTAACTGGTCGTCATGTAGAAATTACTGATTCATTAAGAGACTATGTAAACAATAAGTTTGCCAAGCTTGAAAGGCATTTTGATCATATCAATAATGTCCATGTCATTCTTGATGTAGAAAAGCTAAGCCAAAAAGCAGAAGCCACATTACATGTCAGTGGCGCTGAATTATTTGCCTCAACTGAGCACCAAGACATGTATGCAGCCATTGACGGACTAATCGACAAACTTGACCGTCAGGTAATTAAACACAAAGAGAAGCACGCTCGACACTAACACTATGAAATTAAGCTCACTTATTTGCCAGGACTGCAGTAAAGCTGCGGTCCTTTTTAATAGCAAAAAACGGATCATTGAATTTATCAGCCAATTGGCTCATGAACAACTTCCTCAGCTATCACAACAAGAAATCCTCAACGCACTACTGTCGAGAGAAAAACTAGGTAGTACGGGTATTGGTCGTGGTATTGCTATTCCTCATGGCCGTATGAGTGGTGTTGAAAACCCGCTAGCAATAATTATAGTGAGTGAATCACCGATTGATTTTGATGCGATAGATAATCGCCCAGTTGATATATTTGTAGCTCTCATCGTGCCAGATGGTGATAGCCAACTTCATTTGAAGACGTTAGCCACAATTGCTGATAAACTCAACGACAAAGATTTTTGTAAACAACTACGTAGCGCAAAAACAGACCAAGATTTGTATCACGTAATTGCTGCGCAATCGTAGCCAAATGAAGGAGAATTTACATGGAGTTAATCATCATCAGTGGGCGTTCTGGCTCAGGTAAATCTGTTGCTCTGCGTGTAGTAGAAGATCTTGGTTATTATTGTGTAGATAATATTCCGGTAAACTTATTACCTTCATTAGTGCGCAGTGTCTCTGATAATTATGACAAAATTGCCGTCAGTATTGATGTCCGTAATTTACCGAAAGAGCAGGAAGAATTTAACGATATTCTTGAATACTTGCCTGGTTTTGCAAATCCGACGCTATTTTATTTAGACAGTGATGATCAAACCCTGATCAAACGTTTTTCTGAAACTCGCCGCTTACATCCATTATCTTTGGACTCTTTGCCACTGGATTTAGCCATCAAGCAAGAAAAAGTATTACTTGATGTATTAACTACTCGCGCTGACTTTATACTTGATACCACTGATCTGAGTGTCCACCAGCTTGCAGAGTCAATCCGTGAAAAGATTTTAGGGAAAAAAGATAAAAAACTAATCATTACCTTTGAATCATTTGGTTTTAAATATGGTATCCCAAAAGAAGCTGATTATGTTTTTGATGCACGCTTTTTACCAAACCCACATTGGGAGCCTGAGCTTAAGCCACTTACAGGCCTGGATCAGCCAGTAAAAGATTATTTAGCCAGCCACAGTATCGTACAAAAATTCACTTGGCAGATCCAAACCTTTGTACAAACTTGGTTACCGCATTTGGAGCGTAATAACCGCAGTTACTTAACAATTGCTATTGGTTGCACCGGTGGTCAACATCGCTCAGTTTATCTAGCGCAAACTATAGGTGAAAGCTTCTCGATGAGCCACAGCAATGTGAAAATTCGCCATCGTGAACAAGAATAACAACTCACGTTTACAGTAAGGAATGTTGATGCGTTTAGAAGATACATTTTTAATAAAAAACAAACTCGGTTTACATGCTCGCGCAGCCAGCGTATTAGCGCAATTAGCTGTGCAGTTTGATGCCAGCATCACACTTCATCAAGATGACAAACAAGCCGCAGGCGATAGCGTACTCGGCTTAATGCTATTAGAAAGTAGCCAAGGCAAAGAAGTTAAAGTTGTATGTGAAGGCCCGGACGCTGAACCTGCTCTTGCAGCAATTGGCGAGTTGATCGCGCAACGCTTTAACGAACAAGAATAGCTCGTAGTCAGTACCACTAAATTGCGTTAAACTAAATAAAGTCGTTAATTAAACAGACCAAGCGCATTAATTATCGATAACAGTTACCCTACCTATCAAGTGTATTAATTTTTTAAGGACGCCAATGCCAGAAGCTTTTGAACAAGATTACCCACTACAACAACTAAAACAAGTGACCAAGTCACTTAACAGTGGTCAATTTGTTCAAGTAAGGCGTATGTTGGCAAAAACAGCTCCGTGTGACACTGCATTATTACTCGAGTCATCCCCGCATAAAATTCGTACCTTGCTATGGCAACTGGTTGATCCAGATGTACAAGGTGACGTACTCGAAGAACTCTCAGAAGATGTTCGTTTAGGGATCATTGCCCAAATGGAGCCGAAGCACATCGCTGCGGCAACTGAGGACATGAGCCACGATGATCTAGGGGAAGTACTACGTAGCCTACCTGATACCGTCTACAAAGACGTTGTTAGTGCCATGGACAGCCAAGATCGAGAACGTGCAACTCAAGCACTCTCTTATCAAGAGCGCTCTGCTGGCGCGCTGATGAACACCGATACAGTCACCATCCGTCCAGATGTCACTATCGACGTAGTACTGCGCTACTTACGTTTACGTGGTGAGCTACCAGAAGGTACCGATGATCTTTATGTTGTTGATAAACATAACTGCTTTATTGGTGCCATGTCGTTAACGACCTTGTTGACTAACTCGCCAGATAAAATTATTCGTGACTTAATGGATGAAGATTGTGAATCTATCCTCATTTCGATGGATGAAACCGATGTAGCACAACTGTTTGAACGTCATAACTGGATATCAGCACCAGTGGTTGATGATAATGACCATCTACTTGGCCGTATCACCATCGATGATATCGTTGACGTTATCCGTGAAGACGCCGAACATAGCTTATTAAGCCTAGCCGGTCTTGATGATGAAGAAGATACCTTTGCCCCAGTGTTAAAAAGTTCGAAAAAGCGCTCAATTTGGCTTGGCGTTAACTTATTAACCGCGCTACTTGCTGCGATTGTGGCAAGCTTCTTTGAAAACACTTTAGCAATTTTACCTATTCTAGCGGTACTCAACGGTATAGTGCCATCCATGGGTGGTGTTGCGGGCAGCCAAACATTAACCCTCGTAATACGTGGTATTGCAGTGGGTCATATCAACCAAACTAACCAACGCTTTTTACTGATCAAAGAGCTTGCAATCGGCGCAATAAACGGGATTGTTTGGTCCATTTTAATTGCCGGTGTTGTTGCTATTTGGCAATGGGACTTTAAGCTTGGCGGCGTACTCGCCTTTGCCATGTTTATGAACTTAGTAGCCGCAGGTATCGCCGGTGCCAGTATTCCGCTACTATTGAAAAAAATGAAAATTGACCCTGCATTAGCTGGCAGCGTAGTACTGACAACCGTAACCGATATTGTAGGGATCTTCGCCTTCCTAGGCACCGCCACATGGTTGTTGGTGTAGTTAAAAATTAGTTAAAGGTTAAACCCATCGTAGGCGCGAGTTTATCTCGCGCATCTCTTAGCGTTACATCAACCTCATCCGCCAACTTAGGCAATGGCTTTAGCCATGAATGTTATCAACCGCGCGGCATAAAGCACCGCCTACGATAAACCTAAAACTTTAACACCCGTAGGCGTTAAGCTTGCTGACGCACAAACTCCGAGCCACATTTAAAACGCGGTGGCAAGCCACTCGCCTACAAGTGATTTAACACCGAGATAAACGTTAAAACCCGTAGGCGTTGAGCTTGCTGACGCACAAACTCCGAGCCACATTTAAAACGCGGTGGCCAGCCACACGCCTACAAGTGATTAATTAGACATCATAGTAAATTTTAACACCGTAGGCGTTAAGCTTGCTGACGCACAAACTCCGAGCCACATTTAAAACGCAGTGGCAAGTCACTCGCCTACAAGTGATTTAACGCCGAGATAAACTTTAACACCCGTAGGCGTTAAGCTTGCTGACGCAAAAACACCTATGACTATAATAAAATGAGAGGTTAAACATTCTTGGGGAAGGTTATAAGTGGATGTTCTTAATGAAAATAACAACATACACTTATAATTTTGGTATATAACATCCTAGCAAAATCCTTCTAATATCTACTTATTTAAAGCCCATTCCTTGCTGCTTTTACTTCGCTCCTTGATGCGCTATTCATTAGTTCCTTCCATTGCTGTGCCGTCCAAAGTGGCTTTGCGCTTTTTACGATCCCTTGTTGGTTTTTCCTTAATACGTTATCCATAATGTTACTCCTTGCCATCTATTGGCTGTTCATCCTTGTTATATTTCACACTGTGACTCTAACGACGTCCGATTATATAAATTGCATGTATCAGACCAGGAATATACCCTAGTAATGTTAACAAAATATTAATCCAAAACTGAGCACCTAAACCAACTTGTAAAAATACACCAAGTGGTGGAATAAGTACTGAAAATATAATTCGTATTAAATCCATGACTCTCACTCCCTGAAATTTATATAAGAAAGCCCAGCATAACTGGGCATTCGTGGCTTATAGATTATTCAGCTACAATAGTTAAGTTATCAACTACATCGCGAACATCTTCGGCATTCTTAGCAATTTTCACCGCTAGCTGTTTTTCAGCATCCGAACCAACAGTACCATTTAGCGTTACCACACCTTTATCGGTATCTACGTCAATATCCGTACCGCCTACTTCAGAATTAAACAAATAGCGTGTTGTAATAACGGTAGTAATTTTAGCATCCGTTAAATCACTTTCTGTGCTATCTGATTTCATCTTCTTGCTTTTTGTGTCCGTGTTTTTAACGACCGTTAGCTCGTTATCAACATCAGTTACACCATCTAGACTTAAGATAAGCTCTTCCGCTAGCTCTTTATCAAGCTCACTTTCAACTTTACCAGTTAGTACAACCTTGCCATTTTTTACATCAGTGTTAATGTCAAAGTTGTTTAAGTTAGTGTTCATTAACAGAACCGTTTCTGCCTTACCATCAATCCAAGCATCTTTACTTTCATTTTCCCAGCTGTTTGCTTGCGCACCCATAGCGGTTGTACCAAGAACTAACGCTGCAATAATAGATTTGTTAAATGTTTTCATAATCTTTCTCCTTTTGATTAAAGACAATATGATTAATGCGAACATCAAGCCAACTTTTAAAGCACTTAAAATCAATAACTTAAGCTTTATTTGATATAGCGCTAGCTTTAGTCTTGGTAATTATTTACAGACTGCTCGGTAATTTATTCTGGTCGTTGCAAAATTAACCATTTAATAGCATTATTCGTTAATCTGTCGTTAATATAACAAACGCACCTAACAAAAATAAATTTAAATTATTGATTATTAAGCTAATTAATAAATGGCCTAAGCTTTGCTTTAACTATTGCAGTACTGAGCAATCATAAAATACACCAACAGCATCACTTATAAGGAATACATCATGACTGTGAAATTAGAAGATCGCCCAATTGAGCAAGTGCGTGAACAAGTTATTGATCAATTAATATATAACTACAGTCATGCTGTTATTTCAGCTGATGCTTTTGAGCGTCGATTAGATCAGGCAATGGCTGCGAAAGATAACCAAAGCTTAATTGATTTGGTAAGTGACCTAGAATTAACAACCGATAGTAATTACCGGTGGGAAAAACGTGCGCAGTTTAGCCCAAACTATAGTAATAAAAGCAGCGATGAAACATTGCACTTGCGAAGTATCTTAGGATCAAACGAGCGCAGTGGGCAATGGGTAGTACCAAAAGAAATCCACCTGACGAACTTACTTGGTTCTATTGAACTTGATTTCACTGACGCCATATTTCAGCATCAAAATATCACCATCCATGTCAATTGCTTACTAGGCAATGATGAAATTTATGTGCCAGAACACGTCAATGTTGTATCAAAACTGTTCAGTATTATTGGTAGTGTTGAAAACAAATCAGTGTCACTGAATAAACACCAAGGGCCAACCATTACTATCGAAGGAAAAGTTATTCTGGGCTCTGTGGAAATTAAAATTAAGCGCACCATTAAAGAAAAGTTTGTCTCATTCGCCAACAGCCTTAAAACCAGTTGGCAAGATATCAATAAACATTAATAGATAAAACACAGTTAAAGCTTAACACCGTAGGCGTTAAGCTTGCTGACGCGAAAACACCGAAACAATATTGAATATCGCGGTGGCAAGCCACTCGCCTACAGTGAGTAATTAAACACTGAGATTAACGTTAACACCCGTAGGCGTTAAGCTTGCTGACGCAAAAACACCGAAACAATATTGAATATCGCGGTGGCAAGCCACTCGCCTACAAGTCATTAATTAAACATCAAAGTAAACTTTAACACCGTAGGCGTTGAGCTTGCTGACGCAAAAACACCGAAACAATATTGAATATCGCGGTGGCAAGCCACTCGCCTACAGTGAGTAATTAAACACTGAGATTAACGTTAACACCCGTAGGCGTTGAGCTTGCTGACGCAAAAACACCGAAACAATATTAAATATCGCGGTGGCAAGCCACTCGCCTACAGTGAGTAATTAAACACTGAGATTAACGTTAACACCCGTAGGCGTTGAGCTTGCTGACGCGAAACTAATGTTATAAATCATTATTACGCTCACTAGGAATATCACTTAAATATTCAACAAACTCTATTTCAAACCCTGCAGGGTCAATAAAATACACATTTTTACGAAATGGATTTACCGCACCTGGCTTATCAATACTGTAACCAGCGCTTTCTAAACGCGAAATTACTGCAGCAATATTATTCGTAACATAAGCAAAGTGCGCTAAGCCAACTTGATGTCCGGTTAAGTCACGGTTGTGTTGTTCACCATGATCACTCAATGCTAAATACTGAAAATCATCGCCAAAGTGCAACCATTTTCGTGGTTTACCGTGCCACTCCCCTTCGCCTTGGCTTCTGATGGACCAGTACGGAAAAGCCGCCTTATAAAAGTGCAGCATAGCTTCAACATCATCGACTACCAAATTTACGTGCTCTAAATACATAATTAAGTTCCTTTATTTAAGTAATTAAAGCCACAATAAAACCTCAAGTAACATTGAGGTAAAGTGTTTTTTATAAAAGATTTAATAACAAAAGATGTGTGAGGATAAGGGTTAATGAGAAAACAGTATAGGTTAGAGGTGCAAGGTTTTAGGGCCTAACCCCTAGTGTCTTTCCTAGAACCTAGTTCCTTTAAAAAATTTGCGCGGCATAAAGCCGCGCCTACGCAAATTAAAACTTATAGCTTAAACCTAGCTTCCCGCAATCTGCATTTGTTCAATCAATACCGAACCGGTCTGAATTCCACCACGGCGCTCTATGTCACCGCCTATGCCACTAATGCCTTTAAACATATCTTGCAGTTTACCAGCGATGGTAATTTCGCTTACAGGGTATTGTATTTCGCCATTCTCAACCCAAAAACCGGCAGCACCACGCGAGTAATCACCCGTTACAGTATTAACGCCTTGGCCCATTAACTCAGTGACCAATAAACCGGTGCCCATTGTTTTTAACAGCGCAGCTAAATCAGCATGAGTTTGTTCAACTAACCAGTTATGAATACCACCAGCATGACCGGTAGGTGTCATATTCATTTTTCGGGCTGCGTAGCTCGCTAATAAGTAAGTTTGCAGATCACCGCCTTGAATGATTTCACGGTCGATGGTTTTTACCCCTTCACTATCGAATGGTGAAGACGCTAAACCTTTTAAAATATGCGGACGCTCTGAAATATTAACGCACTTATTAAATACTTGCGTGCCAAGGCTATCCAACAAAAAGCTCGATTTACGATACAGCGCACCACCACCTATTGCAGACACCAAGTGACCAAACAATGAATTAGCAATATCTGCACGAAAAACAACAGGGACTTTCATGGTACCTAGTTTTTTGCTATTGAGCTTAGCAAGAGTTTCACTCGCAGCCTCTAAACCTACTGCCGCAGCATCTTTCAAACCAGCTTGGTCTCGCGCTACGGTATAAGCTGAATCCCGCTGCATTTGCTCACCATCTTTACCAATCACCATAGTACTAATGCTGTGGCGAGTACGCGGGTAACCTGTGATAAGACCATGGCTATTACCATACACACGTAAACCTTGATGCGATGAAAAACTGGCGCCATCTGAATTAACAATACGCGCATCGGCATTAAGCGCCGCTTGCTCTGCAGCATGACACAGTTCAATGCCCTGCTCAGGGCTGACATCCCACGGGTGGTATAAATCCAAATCAAGCGGAGCAAATTCAAGTAGCTCTTTATCGGCTACGCCATTATGTGGATCATCTGAAGTAAACTTGGCGATATCAATGGCTTTCTCTACCACTGTACGCAGTGTTTTGGGGTTTAAATCAGCTGTTGACGCAGAGCCTTTGTGATTACCAACGTACACACTGATCCCCAGCCCACCATCTTGGTTAAATTCAATGGTCTCGACTTCACCCATGCGGGTACTAACTGATAAACCTGAGGTGCTCGACATCGCCGCTTCAGCGCCAGTAGCACCGAGTTTTTTCGCGTGTTCTAAAACCTCTGCAACGGCATCTTTTATTTGAGAAATTTGAGTATAAATAGGATCTTGCTGTTGGCTTTTCATATTTTTAGTCCTGAGCTTGGAGCGTTTTGCATGCGCAATCATAATACTTAAATGCTAACACACTCACTGCATTGCATCAGCTAATATTAATCATTAAAAGAATCACGTATATACCCAAGCCACCTCAAGATACAGAATTCAGCGTTTCATAGGGGCTTAATATCAAGGCGTTACTTTGCAAGAATGGCAGTCCCTTTTAAGAAGTAACAATGATGAGAGTAAGTGCCTGTGAAACGCCCAACGAGTTGGTTTAAAAGCGATTTATACTGCGTTATTGATTTTAACAATAGAACCATTATTACTTGCAATCAATGCCTTGCCTAAATCGCTTTTAACTCCAACGACGCTCGCATCTTGAGGTGGTTTGGGTATAATGACTGCAGTTAACGTTATCATATGAGTACCCCATGGCGAAGAAAAAAGGCAAGCCTGCTGAAATTGAAGAAGAAATTATCTATATATCAAAAAGTGAACTAAAGCGCGAAGCGCAAGAGTTTCATCAGTTAGGTGCTGAAATTGCCAAAATGGGGAAAAAACAGCGCGAGCGCTTACCCTTAAATGACGATTTAAAAGCGGCAATGGTTGTTGCAGACAAAATCAGTAACAAAAGTGATGCATATCGTCGTCACTTAAATTACATCGCAAAAACTTTGCGTACCGTTGAGAATATCGAAGAGATCAACGCTATTATCGACATTATGTTGAATAAAAATAATCAAGCCGAAGTGATGATTAAAAAGATTGAGCAATTACGCGATGATTTAATTGCCCAAGGTGATGATTTAGTCAATCAAACCATTGAGCAATACCCGAGTATTGATCGTCAAAAGTTACGTCAATTGGTGCGTAATGCGGCAAAAGAAGTAAAAATTGAAAAGCCAGCTAAAGGCTATAAAGAGCTATTTCAATATCTTAAAGAAAGTATCATGCGATAAGCTACATGTAATGTAGTAATAAATTGCCTATATTCAGTCTGGGTATAAACACCCGCTATTTATAGGCAGTTACCGTTTAGTAAGCAGTAGCGCCTCCCTCGCAGCAAATTAAAACCCTGTAAGTATTAAGCTTGCTGACGCACCAACACCACGCCACATTTAAAACGCGGTGGCAAGCCACTCGCCTACAAGTAAGTAATAAACATCAAAGTAAATTTAACACCGAGATAAACTTTAACACCCGTAGCCGTTAAGCTTGCTGACGCACCAACACTGTAATGGTCAACAAATTCTGTAGAGATTCTAAGCGGCATTTTTTAATTCATTATATTTCTGATGTGGCGTCATATAATTAAGCGTAGAATGCCTACGTTTGTAATTGTAAAACTGAATATAA
>NZ_JACJEY010000057.1:0-28073 GCF_014164295.1 Pseudoalteromonas sp. SG43-7 | reverse complement strand
TTGGCATATTCAAGTTTTTGTTGTGCACTGAGTGTTACTTTTGATTTTCTGGTCATAGTGATACCTTTTGGGTTTAGCTCATTTTACGCTATAAACCTGTCCAGTTTCATTAGACCATTACAAAGTGGCTGATAAACGGACTGAATACACTAAATTGATGTGGGAAGCCGTGTGTCTCTTAGAAATCAGCTAAAGCCTTAAACATAACGCTTAGAACGTCTTTTAGATGACGACATGTGTTTATCTGCTAGTGAATTAATAGAGATTGGATGTTTACTTAAAGAGATTGGAGCGGTACACGAGGCTCGAACTCGTGACCTCGACCTTGGCAAGGTCGCGCTCTACCAACTGAGCTAGTACCGCATAATATTTTTCACTTTAAAATTACTCCAATTTCTTTGGTTAGAAATTGGAGCGGCACACGAGGCTCGAACTCGTGACCTCGACCTTGGCAAGGTCGCGCTCTACCAACTGAGCTAGTGCCGCATTTCAAAATAGTCAGTAATTTGTCCGTTGGTGCGCGACAAGTCGCGGTAAAACGTTCTGGCAACTGAGCTAGTGCCGCATTATAATTTTTAGGTTCTAGGTTCTAAAAAAGTTTATAGCTTTTAATTTGAAACTTGCTGCAATTTCTTTGGTGAGAAATTGGAGCGGCACACGAGGCTCGAACTCGTGACCTCGACCTTGGCAAGGTCGCGCTCTACCAACTGAGCTAGTGCCGCATTTCAAAATTGTCAGTAATTTGTCCGTTGGTGCGCGACAAGTCGCGGTAAACGTTCTGGCAACTGAGCTAGTGCCGCATTCAAAATAGTCAGTAATTTTTCCGTTGGTCCGCGACAAGTCGCGGTAAACGTTCTGGCAACTGAGCTAGTGCCGCATTCAAATTGCTCAAGCACACTAACCCCGCGGGGGTTATCGTCTTAAGCGGGGCAGGATTCTACAATAATCCGATGTGTTTGCAAGTGTTTTTTACAAATTAAAGAATTTTTCTTGGTAGACTTTTAATTCCATGATGGAATCTTTGATATCATCAAGAGCAAGGTGTGAACCTTTTTTGTGCACTTGTGCTAAAACTTCTGGTTTCCAGCGTCGTGCTAGTTCTTTGATAGTGCTTACGTCTAAATTACGATAGTGGAAGTAATCTTCCAGTTCACGCATATATTTATTCATAAAGCGTCTATCTTGGCCTATTGAATTACCACACATAGGCGAAGCGCCTGCAGGAACCCACTGCTTTAAAAATGCCAAAGTTTGTTCAACAGCATCTTGCTCTGTGAATGTGCTCGCTTTACAGCGTGCAGTTAACCCTGACTGACCATGTTGCTTAGTACACCATTCATCCATACCATCAAGCAATTCATCACTTTGATGAATAGCAATAGTTGGCCCTTCAGCCAAGATGTTTAACGCACTGTCGGTGACAACCGTGGCGATTTCGAGTATTTTGTCTGTACTTGGTTCAAGACCTGTCATTTCGAGGTCGAGCCAAATCAGATTTGATTTATGAAAAGACATAATTACCTTGCGGTGCTTTCCTTTAGATCTAACGCATTTAGATATATCATATTAGTATCATCAGTCGACCTAAAGCTTTTTTTTCAAAAAGCACGACATTTAACTAAGTTATGGGCCAAAAGTGGCAAAACAGAAGAAATTAAGTAAAGGTCAATCCCGTAGGATTAAGGCCAATCACCAAAAACGCTTGTCTAATGCAGATTCTGCGCCAACCACTAACAAGGTTGAGCAATGGCAAACTGACAATTTAGGTGCGCCTGAAAATGCCGTGGTGATCAGTCGGTTTGGTCAACATGCCGATATTGAAACTGATAACGGAGATGTTTTGCGCTGCAATATTCGCCGTACCGTTAAAGGTATTGTTTGCGGAGACGAAGTGCAATTTCGCCGCGCAAAAGTCAGCGAAGGTGATTTAGCTGGCGTTATAGAAGCGATGCATGAACGGCGCTCGCAACTTACTCGCCCTGATTTTTACGACGGTGTAAAAGTCATAGCCGCCAACATTGACCAGATTTTGATGGTCTCTGCGGTACTACCAGAGTTTACCCCCAGTATTATCGACCGCTATTTAATTGCCTGCGAAGATATGGGCATTGAGCCTATTTTAGTGCTCAATAAAATAGATTTAATTGATGAGCCTGGGCTTGCTAACATCAATAAAATTCTGGATATTTATAGGTCACTTGATTATCAAGTATTACTAGTCAGTAATAAAACCGGTTACGGTATTGATGCACTCAAAGAAACCTTAATTGATAAAAATAGTATTTTTGTTGGTCAAAGTGGTGTGGGTAAATCAACTTTAGTTAACACTGTTTTACCTGATGCTGAAATACTGACCAAAGAGGTCTCTGAAAATAGTGGCCTTGGCCAACACACAACAACCGTGTCACGACTTCATCACTTACCTTCAGGCGGTAACTTAATTGATTCCCCTGGTATTCGTGAATTTGGCTTGTGGCATTTAGATGTAGAGCGCGTTACTTGGTGCTTTAAAGAGTTTCGCAAGTTTATTGGCGGTTGCCGCTTTAGAGACTGTAAGCATTTAAATGATCCGGGCTGTATAATTCGCCAAGCAATCGATGATGGTGATATTTCACAGCTACGTTTTGATAGCTACCATAGAATTTTAGAAACAATGGCCGATGGCCGAGCGGGTGCTCGTGCTCCACGCGTATAATTTTTTAGGAAAAAACTTGTGAGTTTAGACAAATTCAAAATCGCAATGCAGTACGCAATGCCAAAACATTTTGTATCCCGTATGGTAGGCAAGTTAGCTGCAGCTAAAGCAGGCGCACTAACAACTACTTTAATTAAATTGTTTATTAAACAATATAAAATTGATATGAATGAAGCGCAATATAGCGACCCAGCTCACTATAAAACGTTTAATGAGTTTTTTACTCGTCCTTTAAAAGAAGGCGTTCGGCCATTAACCACTGAAGATGACATCATTACTCATCCTGTAGATGGTGCCATCAGTCAACTAGGCCCAATTGTTGAAGGCCAGCTTATTCAAGCCAAAGGACATGACTATAGCTTACAAGCTTTACTTGGCGGCTCAGAGCAAGATACAGCGCCTTTTTTAGGCGGCGACTTTGCAACGATTTACTTAGCGCCAAAAGATTATCATCGTATTCATATGCCGATTGATGGCACCTTGAGTAAAATGATTTACGTCCCCGGTGATTTATTTTCAGTAAACCCACTTACCGCGCAAAATGTACCTAACCTATTCGCTCGTAACGAACGCGTAGTAGCCATTTTTGAGACTGAAATTGGCCCGCTTGCCATGGTATTAGTGGGTGCAACAATTGTTGCCAGTATCGAAACTATTTGGGCAGGTACAGTTACACCACCAGCAGGTAAAGATGTATTTAGCTGGAACTACAAAACCTCAGGTGAAAATGCAATTACCTTGAAAAAGGGTGAAGAGATGGGTCGCTTTAAATTAGGCTCCACGGTTATTTTAGCCTGGGGTGCTAATAAAGCAGATATCTTTGATGATCAAAAACCAGGCACAGTGACTCGCATGGGCACACCGTTTGCTAAAATTGATGATTGATGATTGATGATTAATACCTAATTAATAATTAAGTTATAACTCATTTTAATTAAAAACGCGGACCGACTAATGCAGTCATGCCGCGTTTTTTATTTAAGCTCTTTCCCCTGCACACTCAGTACACTCGGGCGCTTTAGTTAATTTAAACTGCTGCTGCGCTAAACTTAGTCCATCAAAACGAATAAACTGACTGCCTTGATGATGGCCCAGCAAGATATTAACTGCCAACAGTGCTTGCATCGAGCCAATGACACCTAACAACGGACTAAGCACGCCCGCGTTACTGCAATTAAGCGCTTGCTGTTGCGGTTGTGCTCCAAATATACACCCGTAACAAGGGCTCTGTGGCTGGCGAAAATCAAAACACATCAGCTGCCCTTCACTCGCTATTGCCGCCCCCGACACCAGTGGAATACCCAGTGCCAAGCATTGCTGGTTTACTACATAGCGAGTGCTGAAGTTATCGCTGCAATCAAGTACTAAGGTTGCGCCAGTAAAAACTTGTTCAGCATTTTCAGTGGTTAGTTTTGCACTTACTGTGTTGATCTTGATTTGATTATTTAAGCTGCTTAATACTTTGCCCGCAGCGCTGACCTTATCTTGCCCTAAATGATTTACTTTATAGAGCACTTGGCGCTGTAAATTTGAAAGCTCAACCTTATCATCATCTAACAAGCTTAATTCGCCAATGCCAGCCGCAGCTAAATACAGTAATGCGGGGCTGCCTAACCCCCCCGCTCCAATTACCACAACGTGAGCGGCTTTGAGCTTTAATTGCCCTTCAAAGCCGACTTCTTTAAGCATTAAATGACGACTGTAACGTAACTGCTCTTTGTCAGATAAAGATCCTTTTATTGCCTCACTCATTGCTATTAATAGCCATTTGTAAATCGGCAATCGCCTGTTGATAGTCACTGGCCTCACTAATAGCCCTAACAACAGCTACACTGCCAACACCGGTTGCAGCAACCTCGCCCGCTCGTGCTAAATCAATGCCACCAATAGCTACCGTTGGGTAATCACTCATTAACGGCACAAAATGCTTTAACTTTTCAAGCCCTTGAATTTGCCCTGTCATATCTTTGGTCGTGGTTGGGTAAATAGCGCCAAACGCCATATAACTCGGGCGGTAATTATGAGCGCGCAGCATTTCATAAAAACCATGGGTCGAAATCCCCAAACGCATGCCCGACTCTTTAATGGCCACCAGATTAGCCTCAAGTAAATCTTCTTGACCTAAATGCACACCATAGGCGCCATGTTTGATCGCCAGCTGCCAATGATCGTTGATATACACATTGCCATCGTACTTTTTACCAAGTGTGACCGCCGCAGCAATAGCGTGTTCAAGCTCTTCTTCGCTGGCGTTTTTCATTCTAAGTTGTACAGTTTTAACGCCTTGCGCTAAGCACTTTTCTAACCAATCGAGACTATCAACCACTGCATATAAACCAAGCTGTTTGTTTTCACACTCAGTAAAACCTGCCGCCATAGTAAATTCGTTTGGTTGTTCAAAATCCAGCTCATCACCCAGCCAACTGCCCGCTTCAATGACTTGTGGGTAATCATCAAGATTATCGGGAAAGCTCGTTTGTGCCACAGGGCCAATTCCTTCACCATAACGAACCGCAGCTTTTAAGCCTTGATTTATATAGGCTTTGGCTAAAATAAAGGCATCTTTAAGCGGGTAACCTTTCGCTAAACACGCTGCAATCACTGACGCCATACTACAACCGGTACCATGGCTGTGCGGCGTTTGAATTTTTTCGTTACCAAGCCAATATTCATTGCTGCCATAAGAGCTGGCATCACTGCAGTAATCAATGCAATATCCGCTTGGATAATCCCAATGGCCACCTTTGATCAGTACCGCTTTTGCGCCCCAACTTTGTAGCTTTTGCGCAGCCTCGATCACAGCACTGGGACCAATTAAATATATCCCAGTGAGCAACTGCGTTTCATGGGTATTGGGGGTGATCACATCCACCAGCGGCAATAAGCATTCTTTAATTGCGCTAACGGTATCTTCTTCTGTCAGTAAGTCACCACTGCTAGCAATGGCCACCGGATCATATACAACCAAAGGCGCAACCGGCCAAGTGGCTTTATAATGTTTTAGATGCTCACTGATCAATTGAATTTGCTGCACATTGGCCAGCATACCAATTTTAATAACACGGGCTTTCATGTCGCTTTCAAGGGCGAGTAATTGCGACTCAATAACATCGGTTGAAATCGGGTTAAGTGCTTCAACGCCTAGGCTGTTTTGCGCAGTCAATGCGGTGATCGCTGTACAACCATGGACGCCAAAACTTTGCATCGCTTTAATATCCGCCTGAATACCTGCACCACCGCCAGAGTCAGAGCCAGCAATTGTCCAAACAACATGATTCATAGTTACGTATTTCCTAATTTTTTACTTCATTTATTACTGTTGATGCCAAAATGGCATACCCATAGTGGGCGTAGATGGCGCAGCGACGTCTTTTTCTGGCATCGCCTTTGCTCGGTAAGCAAAACGACCCGCATCAACGGCTGCTTTAAATGCATGACTCATGGTAACAGGGCAGCCCGCCCCTGCAATAGCCGAATTCAATAACACCGCATCATAACCTAATTCCAGCGCTTGGCAGGCGTGTGATGGTAAGCCAAGGCCAGCATCAACAATCAATGTGGTATCGGGTAAGCGCTCCCGAATAGTTTTTAAGTTATATTTATTTAACAAGCCCTTACCTGTGCCAATAGGCGCTCCCCACGGCATCAGCACTTCACACCCTGCATCAACTAAACGCTGACATAACACTAAGTCGTCAGTACAATAAGGTAATACTTTAAAGCCTTCGGCTAATAAAATCTGTGTCGCTTCCAGTAATGCAAATGGATCTGGTTGCAGGTTATAGTCATCACCAATCAACTCAAGTTTTATCCAATCGGTAGCAAACACTTCGCGGCACATTTGTGCCAGTGTAATTGCTTCATTGACACTGTGACAGCCTGCAGTATTGGGTAGAATTTTTAAGCCCGTATCTTTGATCAATTGCCAAAAGTCATCTCCTGCGGCGGCACTTTGTTGACGTCGTAATGACACAGTAACAATCTGCGCGCCAGAGGCAACAATCGAATCGGCCATAACCGCAGGTGATGGATAAAGTGCTGAGCCAATTAATAACCGACTAGTGATCTGCTCACCATAAATACTGAAACTATCTGATATTACGCTACTCATATTAGCCACCTTGGATCGGTGACAGTAATTCAATGCTATCGCCTTCGTTAAGTAAGGTAGTATCACATTGACTACGCGGTATAAATTGACCATTAAGCGCCACTGCAAAAGGCTCTTTTGCTGCAAACTGCGTCAAACCTTGGGCTACATTGGCGTTATCTGCTAACTCAAAATGTTGACCATTAATTGTTATTTTCATACTTACTTTCATAATAAGCCTTATTTTATCCGTGCAATAGCATCGGCCACTAAACTCGGTGCGAGTAAATAACCATGACGATATAAGCCATTAATGCTGATCACATTTTGCTGCTGGGAAACCTGCGGGCGATTATCACTAAATGCAGGACGCAGGCCGGTTTGAATATTCAACACTCGCGCCTCAGCAAAACCACTGTGTACTGTGTACGCTGCTGACAACAGCTCAAGAGTCGAACGCACAGTGGCAGCCCCCTTATCTTGTGATTCAATTTCTGTCGCGCCAATTACGTATTGATGATTTGGCTTCGGAGCAATATAAATAGGATAACGCGGGTGCATTAACCGCACTGGCCGCGTTAAATTAACCTCAGGGGCGTACAAACGCACTACTTCACCACGCACTCCGCGTAGCTTACACGCTGCGCTTTTAGCGCCAAGGCCACGGCAATCAATAATATAATCAAACGATTGCTGTAGATTTAGCGATGTTACATCAACCTGTTGTGCAAACTTAAAGCTCACATTACGCTGCTTTAGAGTGTTAAAACTGGCTTGATAAAAAGCCTGATTATCAATTTGCCCTTCGCAAGGTAAATACACACCTTGGTTAAAACGCCCTGTAAGCTCTGGCTCTAATTCAGCAATATGTGCCCCTGTTAACTGATGTCCTTGATGTTCAGCTAAAGGCTTTAAACGCTGTATAAAACTTTGTAAGTCACCTTTATCTTGCTGGTGTGCAACCACAAGTGTGCCTTGCTGTTGGAAAAACACCGCTTCATCAAGTTGCGCTAAAATTCTCGGCCAACGCTTTATTGAATCCAGCCCCATCAAGGCCAAGTCTTGCTCGCAGAATACAGATTCAGCCAGTGGTGCAAGCATCGCCGCTGCCACTCTTCCTGCACTATCAAGCGCTTGTTCGTCACCCGCTTCATAAACAGTTACCCGATGCTGTAAACTCAACTCAAGCGCCGTTAAACGGCCCGTTAAACCAAACCCCACCACCGCAATATTGTAAGACATGAGAATCCTTAATTCAGTTTTCTAGCTACAAGAGTAAAGTTAGCGAGCTTTTCACTCGCCAACTCTCTAACTCGCTAACTAGTTTTTAAACCGCTTTATGATAAATCTCTGAGCCGCTTTGTTTAAATTCGGCTGATTTAGCTTGCATCTCGGCTTCAACATCGACCATTTTGATCTCAATAGCATCACCTACGTTGTTAGGATCTATGCCTCTGGCTTCTAGATCTTTAGCGTATTCTCGTACTTCTTGGGTGATTTTCATTGAGCAGAATTTTGGCCCACACATAGAGCAAAAATGTGCTACTTTGCCAGATTCTTGTGGCAGTGTTTCGTCATGGTATTCACGAGCACGAACAGGGTCTAAACCAATATTAAATTGGTCATGCCAGCGGAACTCAAAACGCGCTTTTGATAACGCATTATCACGCTCTTGCGCTCCGGGATGACCTTTGGCTAAATCGGCGGCATGAGCGGCAATTTTATAGGTGATCAGCCCTTCTTTTACGTCTTCTTTATTTGGTAAGCCTAAATGCTCTTTTGGTGTGACATAACACAGCATTGCACAGCCATACCATGCAATTTGCGCAGCCCCAATACCAGAGGTGATATGGTCATAGCCTGGGGCGATGTCAGTTGTCAGCGGGCCAAGGGTGTAAAAAGGTGCTTCGTCGCAATGCTTAAGCTGCTCTTGCATATTGGCTTTGATCATATGCATTGGCACATGCCCTGGGCCTTCAATAAACACTTGTACATCGTGTTTCCACGCGATTTTGGTCAGCTCACCTAACGTACGCAGTTCACTAAATTGCGCGTCATCGTTGGCATCTGCAATTGAACCAGGACGCAGGCCATCTCCTAATGAGAAACATACATCGTACTGTTTCAAAATCTCACAAATATCTTCAAAATGAGTATAAAGGAAGTTTTCTTTATGATGCGCTAAACACCATTTCGCCATAATTGAACCGCCGCGCGACACAATCCCAGTGACACGTTTTGCCGTCATTGGAACGTAGCGTAATAACACCCCAGCGTGAATAGTAAAGTAATCCACCCCCTGCTCGGCTTGTTCAATTAGAGTATCGCGGAAAATTTCCCACGTTAGATCTTCGGCAACCCCATTTACTTTTTCAAGCGCTTGATAAATAGGCACTGTACCAATTGGCACTGGTGAGTTACGTACTACCCATTCACGAGTTTCATGAATATAACGACCCGTTGATAAATCCATAACTGTGTCAGCGCCCCAGCGGGTTGACCAGACCATTTTTTCAACTTCTTCTTCAATAGATGAGCTAACTGATGAGTTGCCAATATTAGCGTTCACTTTCACTAAAAAATTGCGCCCTACAATCATCGGCTCGGTTTCTGGGTGATTAATGTTGTTAGGTAAAATCGCACGACCACGGGCAATTTCATCACGCACAAATTCAGGAGTAATAAACTCAGGGATACTCGCACCAAACGACTCGCCTTGGTGCTGCTGTGCTAATAACTCTTTTTGAAGTTGCGCACGGCCCATGTTTTCACGAATTGCGACATATTCCATTTCCGGTGTGATAATACCTTGGCGAGCATAATGCATTTGCGTGACATTTTTACCGGCTTTAGCGCGGCGAATTTTTGGGAGATGCTCAAAGCGAATATGATCAAGGCCTTCATCGGCCATGCGTTGCTGAGAAAACTGCGAGCTGACTGAGCCTAAAATTTCAGTATCGCCACGGCTTTCAATCCACTGTTCGCGGTACTTATCCAGCCCTTTACGAACATCTAGAGTAAAATCAGGATCTGTGTATGGGCCTGACGTATCATAAACACGCAGTGGTGCATTTGATTCGTACACTGGGTTTTCATCGGTGCCACCGATAAAGGTATCACTCAAAGTAATTTCACGCATACCAACACGCACATTATCTTGCGTACCTTGTACATAAACTTTGTGTGAGCTTGGAAATGGTTGCCCAGTAAGGTTATAAATATAATCTGATGCAGCCGCACGAGTTTCGCGGCGAGACGGTTTATTTGATGTGTTTGACATGACTTACCTCATTGCTAAAAGGGTTGTCTTGTCAGATACTGCTGTGCGATAAAAAGCAACGCAATAGAGAGTAGCAAATGCTACATGGATCGTAGATTGGTGTTACAAAAAAGCATTACCAACCTTGGCAGCCACAGTGCTTATGCCCAAAACTGGCGCACAAGCACCCGTTTTAGGCAGCTTGTTCCCTACGCAGGTGTTAGCCTGATCAGGTTCACGGATCCCGCTTTCGCGATCTCAGCCTTTAAGTTAAAAACTCAAGGCACTCCGACAAGTAAAATTCTATATATTGTTCGCTAACGAGTGTACGTTAGATATTGCGAGCCTGCAAGAGATCAACTTGCGGGAATAAACGCAAATGTTTGCTCGCCATTTAAAACCAATTGTTGATCTTGAATTTGCAGTGGCACACCTTGCTTTAACGCATTTAAAAACTGCTGTTCAAACTCGTCCAATTTATCTCCGCATGATTTACGGGTCATACCTAATTTATTCACCGTTAAATGATTATCATCAAGTTGACCTTCACCAAAAAATTTATTACAACCAGCAAAACCATTGACTTGCAGAGCTTCAATAAAACTTAATGATGCTGAATATGATGCAGGGATCGCTAAACCATCAACCCGTGATAGTTGCCACTTAGTGTATTTTAATTGCTCACTGGTGACTGTCCCTGTCGATGAGCAGCCAATACATAAACCGATTATAAGCATCGGGATTGCTGCTAATTTCATGTAATTACTAACCTAAAACTCAATTGCAACATGATAACAATAAATAACAGTTTATACCGTTAATAATGCATGTTTTTAATGTAAAAAAATGTTCTAAGATAGTAAAAAAGGTGGCACCGGAAAATTACTCAGACTTAAATAGTAGATCAACTTGCTCGGGCAAAAATGGCCGACCTCGCTCATTCACCGCGGTGCCAATCACCAGTGCCTTTAACATCACTTTTTCATCATGCTTTCGTACCACGGTTTGTCGAAAGCCAAACTTTAAGCGACTAATACGCTCAGGCTCTACAGCAACATAAAACTCATCGCCGGGCATTAGTGATTGCTTGTAATCCATCTCGCTACGCATTACGACTAAATTAATTTTATCGCGAGTAAGCTGAGCAAAATCAACCCCATTCGCATGCAAAAACTCATGGCGCGCATGCTCTAGGTAATTAAAATACACACTATTATTTACAATGCCTTGTAAATCGCATTCGTAGTCGCGTACTTTAAAGTCAACTTTAAAGGTCATATTTGTATTCCTTATTATGTATACTGTGCGCGTTTATAGCACATAAATATAACTGGTATCACGACTTTAATGAGAATAGTTGCTATCATGCAAGTCCTTAAAATGGAGTTAAGTAATAGAATGAAACTACGCCTGTCTTTAATTACTGCCGCGCTTTTACCTTTGATAAGCGCCCCAGCTTTTGCTGAAGATACTGATCTTGAAAAAATACTCGTCACCGGAGACTTTCAAAAAGAAAGCATTCAAACCCTTAGTGCCAGTGCCAGTTTATTTAGCGAACGCGAAATTAATGACCGAGGCGCTAGTTTTCTAGACGAAATGCTTGCCAGTGCTGCCAACGTAAATTTTACCGCTGGTGCTTCTCGTGGCCGTTACATCCAAATTCGTGGGGTTGGTTTACGCTCACAATTTGTTGACCCTATTAACCCTTCTGTTGGCTTAGTGATTGATGGCATTAATTATTCAGGGTTAGGTGGTAGTTCATTACTGTTTGATGTTAACCAAGTTGAGATTTATCGCGGTCCGCAAGGTACTCGCTTTGGTGCTGATGGTATGGCTGGTATGATCCAAATGGAATCAGCCGATCCAACTTTTGATCCAAGCGTCAAAGTGCAGCTAGGCGCAGGTAACTACAACAGTTATGAAGCCGGTGTTGCCGCAGGTATTGGTATTACAGACAGCACCGCAGTGCGCGCTAGTATTTATCAACGTGAGTCTGATGGTTATGTTGATAACCTATATTTAAACGAGTCAACACAACAGCAAGATGAACTGGTTAGTCGTTTTAAACTACACAGCCAACTTACAGATCATCTTCGCACTGAATTAAGTGTTCATTATATTGATATCAATAACGGCTACGATGCATTTACGCTTGATAATAGCCGTAATAGTGTAGCCGATCACCCAGGCCAAGATAACCAAGAAAGTATCGCGGTAGGTCTTGCCAACATCTACACTGGCTTTGATTGGTTTGATGTCAGTTTAAACTTATCAGGTATTGATAGTGATTTAGTTTATAGCTTTGATGAAGACTGGGTATGTAACGATATTAATAAGCCGCAGTTATGTGGTGCAGGACTGCACCCCGATGGTTATAGCTCAACCGATAGCTACTTTCGAGATCGTCAAGACCAGGCTGCTGAACTGCAATTTAATGGCAAAGGTGGTAACTGGGTTACGGGACTTTATTACCAAGCCCGTAATGTTGATTTAGAACGCCAATACACTTGGCTTGCAGCTCCATTCGCTTCAACTTATGAAACTAGTAATACCGCAATTTACGGCCAACTAGCAACGCCGATTGGTAATAAAACCACCTTAATAACAGGCTTACGCGTTGAGCAATACCAAGGTGATTACACCGATAATAATGGTTTTATTGAAAGTACTGATGATGTGATGGTCGGTGGTAAACTTGCCCTTGAGTATCAAGTCATTGACCGTACCATGATTTATACCAGCCTAACTCGTGGTTACAAAGCAGGAGGGATTAACTCAGAAGCACTCGCCAAAGCGAAAGATGACGGTTTAAATCTTGATGCTGATTTCTTTAAAAACCACACTAGTTTCGCACCAGAGTACCTATGGAGTGGTGAATTTGGCGTTAAAGGTAGCTCTTTAGATGAGAAATTTATTCTGCGCTTAGCGGCCTTTTATATGTATCGCGAAGATATGCAGTTAAAAGCCTGGAAAGTGGAAGACCAAAAGTTTACTGGTTATATTGATAACGCCAGCTCTGGAGAGAATTACGGCCTTGAAATTGAAGGCAGTTACCAATTAACTGATGACTTATTTTTCACCGGTAGCGCTGGTTATTTACATACTAAAATCAATGACTTTGTCGCTCAATCTGGTCTAGATCAAGATGGTCGCGAGCAATCACAAGCGCCTAAATACCAGTATGCATTCACGGCTCGCTATAACTTTACTGATGAGTTATTTGCTACAATAGGCATTGAAGGTAAAGATAATTATTACTTCTCAGATAGCCACAACTCGCAGGCACCGAACATTAATTTAGTTAATTTAACTGCTGGTTACGAGGCTGAGCAATGGTCAATTCGCGCTTGGGCACGTAACGTGTTTGATGAAGAAGTACCTACACGTGGTTTTGAATTTGGTAACGACCCACGCGAAGGGTATGCAACTCACACATACACTCAGCTTGGCGAACCAATGGTTGCCGGCGTCACATTTATCTACGAGTTATAAAAACGAGTTTCAAGGGATAAGTTAAAAGGTAAAAGCTAGATTACTTTTACCTTTTCTTAACCTTGAATCTTGAGCCTTTTAAGCCCTACCTACATCAAACGCGATGACTTCTTTTATGGTGTTTTTTTGCGTTGCTAACATCACTAACCTATCAACCCCTAATGCTACTCCTGCGCATTGTGGTAAACCATGCTCAAGAGCGGCGATTAAACGGGTGTCCATAGGCACTTGTGTTAAGTTATTCGCTTTGCGGTATGCATTATCTTCAGTAAAACGTTTAGCTTGCTCCTGTGCATTGGTGAGCTCATTAAAACCATTCGCCAGCTCCATGTTCTGATAATAAAGCTCAAACCGCCCAGCGACTCTAATATCATGCTCACAAATACTCGCCAGTGCGGCTTGCGATGCAGGAAAATGATAAATAAAACAAGGTTTTTGTTGGCCAATTGTTGGCTCAACTTTCATACAAAATAATAATTGTAGTAACGTATCACGGTGAGTTTCATGCTTAGCGATATCAGCAAACCCCTGTTCACAGGCAAGTGTTTGTAACTGTTCAATAGTGGCACTGAGCGGATCAAGTCCTAATGCTTTGGTAAAAGCATCTTGATAGGTTAAACGCTCTGCAGGTGGAACATTTAAGATAAGCTGCATTAATTCATCAATTTCATCCATCAGCGCAAACTCATCAAACCCAGGGCGATACCATTCCAACATAGTAAACTCAGGATTATGATGGCTGCCCGCCTCTTCGTTACGAAATGCCTTACAAATTTGGTAAATAGCACCACTGCCGGCTGCCAATAATCGCTTCATGGCAAATTCTGGTGATGTTTGTAAGTAAAGCGGTAAGCCTTTCGCGAAACCGGGGCCAATAAACTGCGTTTTAAAACTCGCTAAATGAACATCAGTAACACTCGCTGCACTTAAACTAGGCGTATCAACTTCCATAACGTGGCGTTGGTAAAAGAATTCCCGAATAGTGCGTAAAATTGCGGCTCGTTGTGCCAAGGTATTTACTTGTGCGCTTGGTTGCCAAAGATCTGCTGACATATTTTCTCCAAAAAAAATCCCAGCTTAAGCTGGGATTTATTAAGCTATATTAAAGTTACTTAACACGGCTTACATATTCGCCGTTACGGGTGTCGACTTTAATTACTTCACCGATTTGTACGAATAATGGTACACGCACAACAGCACCAGTACTTAGCGTTGCTGGCTTACCACCAGTACCTGCTGTGTCGCCTTTAAGACCAGGATCTGTTTCAGTGATCTCAAGCTCTACAAAGTTAGGTGGTGCAACAGCTATTGGATTGCCGTTCCACAAAGTAATAGTACATACATCATTTTCAACTAACCATTTACCAGCATCGCCAAGCGCTTTTTCATCAGCTGCGATTTGTTCAAATGTTTCGTTATTCATGAAATGCCAAAACTCACCATCAGTGTAAAGATACGCAAGATCGGTATCCATTACATCAGCACCCTCTACTGACTCACCTGATTTAAAAGTTTTTTCAAGTACTTTGCCAGAGATAAGTTTACGAATACGAACACGGTTAAACGCTTGGCCTTTACCAGGTTTTACCATTTCATTTTCTAAAATACTGCAAGGCTCGCCGTCCATCATAATTTTTAGGCCGCCCTTGAACTCGTTGGTGCTATAATTCGCCATCGTTTCCTCTATCTAATAATTTCGAGTAATCTACCTACCAATGATACAAAGAAATGAAGCAAATTTGCATATAAACTGGCAAAAAGAATTAGCTAATGTTGTTACTTGCCCAAGCACCTTGCTAGAAATGCTAGGTTTATCAAGCATGGCCGACGAAAAAGACCTCAAAGCACGAGCTCTTTTTCCGGTACGTGTGCCTGTGCCTTTTATCAAAAAAATGCGTTATGGCGATATTAATGACCCATTATTGCTGCAAGTCATGCCGCGCCACCAAGAGTTTATCGCTAAAACAGGTTTTGATAAAGATCCATTAAAAGAGCAAAACAACGCTCAACCAGGATTATTACACAAATATAAATCCCGAGTTTTAGTGATGTTTAAAACTGGTTGCGCCGTTAATTGCCGTTATTGCTTTCGTCGCCATTTTCCATACCAAGAAAATCAGCTAAATAAACGCAGCTTAATTGCAGCGCTCGATTACATAAAATCGGATGCTAATATTAACGAGGTGATTTTAAGTGGTGGTGATCCGTTAATGGCCAAGGACGATGCTATTAGTTGGTTTATGGATGAGCTTGAACAATTACCACAAATTAAACGAATGCGAATTCATAGCCGCCTACCGGTGGTGATCCCATCTCGCGTTACTGACCAACTGTGCGAACGTTTTGCAAAGTCTCCACTTAAAATTGTGTTTATTAATCACATTAACCATGGCAACGAGATTGATGATGATTTTAAAGTGGCAATGCAAAAACTCAAAAAGGTAGGTGTCACATTGCTCAATCAAGCGGTGCTATTAAAAGATGTAAATGATACCAGCGAAGCGCAAGTCGCATTAAGCGAAGCGTTATTTGATGCCGACGTACTGCCTTATTATTTATATTTACTTGATAAAGTTGAAGGAGCGAGTCATTTTGATATCAACGAATCACAGGCACGCAAAATCATGGCCGAAATGCTTATCGCATTGCCAGGATTTTTAGTACCAAAGCTGATGCGCGAAATCGGCGGTCAAAAAAGTAAAACGCCGATTGACCTCAAGCTTTTATAAATACAAGGCTTAAACGTATACGTTAACGTTATTGCCAAGCGAAGCTGTAACTGATTTTGCTGGCGTTTGTGCAGCGCTCGAACTAGCGGCACCTTCAATGAGTGCCAGTGCTGCTGCACCATCCGCTTTTTGCTGTTTTTTTGCCAATGCTGCGCTGTATACTTCGCCACTTTGACCCGCGCCACTCATGGCCGGTAGATTTCCACCTGATATATTCATAGCTCATACCTGACTTTTTAGTTTATTACCCGTATTATATCGGCATTGCGGTCTAAAGCTTTAGGAAAAAAATGGATTCAATTATTGAACAACTCAATGCCAACTTAAAAATTGTTTATCGTCAGTCACTTGACGCAGATAAAAAATTAGATGAGTTGCAACAACAAGGCTTAGGTAAATTTACAGCGTTATTTCCTGCCGATGCTGGTTTTACCTTTGAAGCAAAGCGCTTCAAACCTTATGTGTTAGATGTAGCTGCAGATGTAGAAAGCTTAAGTTCAGAAGGTTTTAGTGAAGAGAAGCTAAAAACCACTGTTATTAAATTACAACAGTTACTGCAATTACTCGCAACGTTCAAGTAACTAAAAAAGCGCTAACATTAAACTGTAGCGCTTTTTACTGTTAATTTAGCTTGGGGTGACAACTGGCAGTAATTCTTTATCAAACCAATCAGTGATCAAACGTTTTTCATAGTAAAACTGTTCATCACGGCCCATTTTAATTTTATCCATAAAGCCCATATCTTTTAATTCGACTTTATCGCTTTGACAAATCACGTTACCGTCTTTATCAGTAACCGAATATTGAAACTCAATGCGTGGAAAATAAATTGGTTTTACAATACGTAAATCATTCATACCGCCAAAGCGTACATCACCGGCTAAATCCAGCTCAGTCACTTCAACATTAAACTTATATCCTTCGGGCAACTTTTCTGCCAGTTTATTAAAGTGCTTTTCGAAACTGCTCGCTACATGTTTATGGTATGAGCCTTTAGGTTCATTTGAAGGACGTACATCACGGTAGTCATTGAAGTCTTGCCATTTAACGACAGCTTCTCCTGCTTGAGCAAATACCGGCAGCATAACTAACATAGCCATCGCTACTTTTTTAAATGTATTCATTGTCTATCTCCAAAATGCCCGTGGGCTAATGTAGTTGAAATAATAGCATTAACAACTTAACTATAGCTTAATACTATTCACCATCATTGTTATCATTTACGTAAAACATGTAACCAGACACCAGTTAACTATGATTAATTGATACCGTAACATCATGGAGCAACAAAAAGATCAGATAAAGCATGTATTGAAGTGCTATTTATGATGAAATTACAACTATACACCTTCACCTTATATATGGAGATTTCATGACAATTTTAGTAACAGGTGGCGCGGGATACATAGGCTCACACACTGTTGTTGAATTATTACAACAAGATAATGATGTTGTTATCATTGATAATTTAAGCAACTCGAGTGTGGAATCACTTGAGCGTGTAAAAAAAATCACTGGTAAAACTGTGCACTTTTATCAAGGTGACATCCTTGATAAAACATTTTTGGCCAGCGTGTTTGCAAAACATACAATTGAGAGTGTTATTCATTTTGCCGGTTTAAAGGCTGTCGGTGAATCAATGGTGAAACCCATTGAGTATTACCAAAATAACGTGCAAGGTACGCTGACTCTCGTTGATGCTATGCGCGATGCAGGTGTGTTTAAACTCGTATTTAGCTCATCGGCAACAGTATATGGTGATCCAGCAAGCCTGCCAATTCAAGAAGATTTCCCGGTAGGTGGCACTACTAATCCGTACGGCACATCAAAACTGATGGTTGAAATGATGTTACAAGACATCGCTAAATCAGATGAGCGCTTTGCATTTGCAATTTTGCGTTACTTTAATCCCGTAGGTGCGCACGAGTCAGGCCTAATTGGTGAAGATCCCAATGGTATTCCAAACAACTTATTACCTTACATCGCGCAAGTGGCAGTGGGTAAATTAAAGCAGCTGGGTATCTTCGGCGATGACTATGATACGGTTGATGGTACTGGTGTGCGTGATTACATCCATGTTGTTGACTTAGCGCTTGGTCATTTAAAGGCACTTAATAAAATAAACCAAGATACCGGTGCCCATGTTTACAATCTTGGCACCGGTAATGGTTATTCGGTGCTACAAATGCTCAACGCATTTAGCAAAGCCTGTGGTAAAGATATTCCGTATCAGGTATCACCTCGTCGCCCAGGTGATATTGCAGCTTGTTATGCAGCGCCTGAAAAAGCCCTTAGTGAACTTGATTGGCAAGCAGAGCGTGGTATCGATGTGATGATGCAAGATACGTGGCGTTGGCAAAGTAATAACCCAAATGGGTATAAATAGCTAAACTTAAACCAGCTTCAATAAGCTGGTTTTTTTATATTTTTTGAAATAAAAAGTCTCGTTTACCACTCTTTTACAGTATCTATATTTAATCACCTATAAAAAATGCAACCAACCTATACTCGTTTCAGTATTCATTCACTGCTAATTATTAGCTTATCGCTATTGGGTCTTAGTCTCTTATTAGGAGCAGGGGTAAATAATGTGCATGCTATTTTCAATTTTTATCAATTAGCCAATGTAATCCCTAAAGCTGGGCAATCAATACTCGCAGGAGTGGCTTTTTTAGTAACCGCTTTATTTATTATTTTAAGTTTAAAACAATCACGTTTTCAGACCCCTGCTTTTGTTAGCCTGATCACTGTTGCCGTTATACCGCTTGTTACCTTATTAAGTGAAAGCCGCTGGATGACTGACTTAGGTGGCTTCCCAATTATAGGCTCTGGGCAAGGTATAATTAAGTACACCGCACTTGTTTCTCTCGCTATTTACCTTTATAAACCGCAGCGCTTGTCAGCTCAAGGCATGGCAATTTTGAACTTCTTTCCTGTTGCATTAGTGCTTATTTGGATTGGTGGTATGAAATTTTACGAGTTTGAAGCAAATGGAATTATATCACTGGTATCAACCTCTATTTTTATGTCTTGGTTATATACCTTATTTTCAGTGCAAACAGCGTCTAATCTAATTGGTGCGTACGACATCTTTTTTGCTTTAGCACTCGCTCTGGCTATCATTAAAAAGCATCCATTAGCCATTTATGTTGCGGCTCTTGGCTGCAGTGCCGTATTTTTAATGACGCAGACATTTTTATTCTCAGCTGAAGGAGCTTTTGACAGCTCAACACTACTTGCAAGATTAGGCCTTTTTGTTATTAAAGACTTATGGTTTATCGCAAATTTACTGGTAATTGTTAGCTTTGCAAAAAAGAGTCTTAATTAACTACTATTTCAATAACATATTTAATAATGTGCATTGTAAGATCTAAAAAGCGCTATCACTTAACCAATCGTGGTAGCGCCTTATAAATATATACTTTTATATTTTGAGTTTAAATACACATCACTACAACCTTTTTACGTCTGTGCCCATTGCCTTAATAAATTATGATACACGCCAGTTAACCTAACAATCTCAGGGCTATCGCTGACTTTTTCGCGCAAGCTTTGAATCGACATATCCAACTCAAATAGCAAACCACGCTTTTCATCGCTATTAACCATGCTCTGCAACCAAAAAAATGAAGCTAAACGTCGCCCCCGAGTTACGGGAGTGACTTTATGTAAACTGGTTGATGGATACAACACCATGCTACCTGCAGGGAGTTTTACTGTGTGAGAGCCATAAGTATCTTCAATAACGAGTTCGCCACCATCATAGTCTTCTGGTTCGCTCAAAAATAACGTCATTGATAAATCCGTACGAATTTTCACTGGTGTGCCAGGTACTTGTCGAATCGCATTATCAACATGAATACCAAACGATTGGCCACCTTGGTAACAGTTAAATAAAGGTGGAAAAATTTTTGCAGGCAACGCCCCTGACATAAATAGATCACTGCGAGCCAGAGCCCCCATAACTATATCACCGAGCTCTTTGGCTGCAGCGCTTTGCTCAGGTAATTGTAAGTTATTTTTGGTCTTCGTTGATTGATAACCTGCGGTAACACTGCCATCAGTCCATTGCGCGGCCAATAAAACATTACGGCAATAAGCGACTTCATCAGCACTAAGCAAGTCTGGTATTTTTAATAGCATGGAAGTTCCCAAATCTTAAAAAAACAGGCTAATAAGCATTAACCTGTTTAATAAGCTTTAACCTATTCAACAAACATTAATTTGTAATTAGAAAGAATAACTAGCCGTTAGTGTAAAATAACGACCTTGACCAGGAATAAAGTGTCCGCCACCTAGTTTATCTTCATAATCTTCATCCGTTAAATTCTCACCATTAAACTGAATGCTTAACTGCTCAGTTGCTTGATAAGAAAGCATCATATCGAACAAAACATAACTGTCGGCTTTACGACTGGTCGCTGAATTACCATTATAACGCTCACCAATATATTGTGCGCCAAAACCTGCAGCTATCGCGTCGCTAAAGTCATATCGAGCCCAAACACTGTAGCTATTTTTAGGTGCTCGAGCCAAGTTATGCCCAACATCACCATCAACCGTAGATTCAGTAACTTCGCTATCTTGATAGCTATAAGAACCGATGATACTTAATTCATCGGTGATAATACCTGTTGCAGACAACTCTAAACCTTGCACTCGTTGCTCACCATCAAGCACTTCAACACCACGCTGATCACTATTAGGATCATCCACGCGCGCATTAGTTTTAACCGTTCTAAAAATAGCGGCACTGGTCATCAACTTATCATCAAGTAAATTCCATTTAGTGCCTAACTCATAGCTTTGGCTCTTCTCCGGATCTAACTCACTTGAATTACCACGAGTAGATACTGCAATGCCTTCAGCCGATGGGTTATACGAGTTACCTGCACCAAAGTAAATGCTGCTATTTTGACTTGGCTTATATACAGCAGATGCGTTCCAACTAGTCATGGTATCGCTAGTTGAGATCGTTAATGCTGGATCCTTGTAATCATACTGATAATCGCTATCGTACTGCTCTGAACGTAAACCCGCAGTTAATTGCCAATATTCATTAAATGTAATTGTATCGAATGCATAAATTGCACGGGTTTTAGCAACCGCTTCAGTACTAGTGCCATCACGACCATACTGACCAGTGTAAGGTAAATAAGCATCTGGGTTGTATAAGTCATTCAGCGCTGGTTCGTTCTTTAAATTATCAGCTACCAATGCAGTCACATTCCAACGGCTAAATGTCTCGTTAGTTAATTCAACACCAGTAACCACATTATGTTTTACACCAGCAAAATAGTACTCACCAACTAAATCAAGTTGCAGTGTAGCCAATTCATTGCGCGTATCGCGATTTTTAACGTCGCTCATTCTAATATCAGTTGTTGTTTTTACATCAATAAAACGCGGCGCTGTCACTGTATCTTTTCGCTCTACACGACCAATGCGACCTTGGGCACGTAGCATGATTGTTTGCGACAAGTCATACTCATACTTTGCAGTTGTTGAATACGCTTCGATATCTTCAAAATCACGATATACGTTACCGTAAAAATTAGTGAAATTCACCGGTGGCGCTGCATTTTCGCTACCAGCAAGTTCAGCAACAGGGCTAGAACCAACCCACGGAATACCGTAATCAGACATATTATCTTGATTCTGATAATCAGCATTAAGATTAAAACGGCTATTGGTTCCTAAACCAGTCGCAAACGAAACCGCGACTGCTTGTTTTTCTTTTTCAACATGATCACGCCCAGCAACATCCCCTTTATCAACCAGTAAATTGACACGTAGCGCTGATGTTTCAGCCACTTTAAAGTTACTATCTATTTGCGCGCGATAATCACTCTCTGTGCCTAAACGCAGCGAAGCATCATTAAATTCATCCAACGTCGCCGTTTTTGTAGTTAAGTTAATACTACCGCCCGTTGAACCTCGGCCTGTTGTTGCTGAGCTTGGGCCTTTTGCAACTTCGATTTGCTCAACGTTATAAGTATCACGGTCGTACCCGGCAATATCACGAATACCATCGATAAAAATATCATTGGCAGCACTAAAACCACGGATAGATAAACTGTCACCAGCTGGCGCACCGCCTTCACCCGCCGCCAATGAAATACCCGAAACATTACGTAACGCATCTTGCAAACTATCTACATTTCTATCTTTCATCACAGCTTTGTTAATAACCGTTATTGATTTTGCAGTATCAACCAACGGCTGGGTGTTCTTTATTGATGATGATTTTTCAACTTTATAGCTTTGTTCCGATTGCGTTTTTGCTTTGGTTACTGATAGCTCTTGTATATTTTCAGCTCCTTGAGCAGACGCCCAAGTTGATAAAGTTGCGGTAACAAAAGCAGCCAGCGGTTTTATATAAGTTCGGCGTTTATTAGTCATTTTACCCATTTTAGCTCCATTAGCAGGGAACTTGCTAACACGTTGTTTTTGTAGCAAGTCATTTAAGCACGTTGATTTAAGTTCGGCGGAATCCTAGCACTGAGTAATATTAATGTAAATGCGAAATGTTATCACTTGTATTATTTTGTCAATCATTGTACTATTTTTCACACTTTTAAACTTACGTAACGCGACTGTAAATGCACAGTAAACTTGGGGGCATGAGTGGCGTAAAAAATTAAGTTTAAGCGCTTAAAAATCAAGGTTTTTTAATTTTATAAAGTTAAAGCCAGAGCTTGGCTTTGTACTGTAAATGGTTATTACTTTTAGGGCATTACTTAGCATATGCAACGTTTTATAAAATCTGTTGGGGCAGTTATTTTACTAAGCTCATTCTCAAGCTTAGCTGATCCGGTTAGCGAACTTGAAAACCTCGTTAATCAGTGGTTACAAATAGAACAACAAACTAGTGAGTTAGAAACACATTGGCTAGAAAAAAAAACCTCGATGCAACAAACATTAATCTTACTTGATGCAGAGCAAGCACAACTTAAACAGCTAAACCAAAATCGTCAAAAGAACACCTCTGAGCTGGCAGAAAAGCGCACTGCGCTAATTCAACAACAAAGCCAGCTTGAGACCGATGAAAACGCGCTCAATAGTCAATTAATCCAGCTCAGCCAGCAATTGCGCTCACTGCAAGTACAATTACCTCCCCCATTACTGGCGAGCTGGCAAAGTATTGGCGATCTAGATAACGAAAGCCTAGATGCGAATGAAAAGCTACAAATTGCTTTAAAAATGCTTGGCCAATTGGCTGATTTTCAAAACCGAATTTCAATTCATGAAATGGCAATCAGTAATAGTGAAGGCAAAGAAATATGGGTAAAACAGCTTTATTTGGGTGCCGCACAAGCATGGTTTGTTAGTAATGATTTAAGTTATGCGGGCATTGGCTTCCCTTCTGAGTTAGGTTGGCAATGGCAATTTGATACTGAAATTGATGGCGAGCAAATTGCCCACGGTATCGCTGTACAAGAAAAAAAACAAGCAGCTCACTGGCTTACCTTGCCTGTATTTAGCTATGCAGCTAAGGAGCTGACGCCATGAAACGATTCTGTACTTTTTGGTTTGTCACACTACTGAGTTTTAGCCAAGTAGTAACAGCCGCGACTGCGGATGCTGCCAAACAACAATTGCTAACGGATATTAAAACGGCGCAGAGCGTTTTAAATAAAGCACAACAGCGGATTGCCAAACAGCAAACAACTATGGCACAACAGATATTTGAAAAACAGCAAGCACTTAAAAAAGAGCGTGAGCAAGCGACACTCAATCGCCGTTTAGCTGATGAAGACACATTGAGTTTAACCCAGCTACAAACACGCTTAGATAGCTGGCAACAACAACAGCAATATCGGCTAAATTTACTCAACCGATTTACTCGTCAATACGCTCAGCAAGCGCAAAGTAAAAACGATCAACAAGCACTTTTGAATGATGTAGTCGCGGTGATAGAGCAGCAAACCGCGGCATTATATCCAGAGTTTAAAAAACAAAATATAGTATTGAAAAATGGCGAGCTCACCGCAGCTACAACATTACAAGTAGGTCCCGTGGCTTGGTTTAGTGTTGCACAGCCAAAACTAACCGGCCTGCTTTCATCAGCAGCTAACGCTGCAGTACCAAAAGTAGCTATAGTTCAATCACGTGATGAGAATAACCCATTTGATATCGCTTACTCACAAGTAAATACAAACTCAGCTAAGATCGCAGCTTCTTTAACATTTGATCCAAGTTTAACCCGCTTAGTTGCCAGTCAAGCGCAACAAGAAGGTGCAGTTGAACATCTTGAAAAAGGTGGCTTATGGGCAATCCCTATCATTTTATTTGCATGTTTTGCATTATTAATTGCGCTATTCAAGGCATATCAATTATTTAGCCTTAGTAAGATCAAAGCTGTCTCGACGCTGACTTTACAAACTGCGTTTGATCAACCTGAGCAACACAGCTTCAGCGGAATGCAAGCAACACTGTTTCAACTCTCTGTTGATAGCAACATAGGACAAATAAGAGATGACCAGTTATTTAATCAGCTGATGCATAATAAACACAAGCTTGATAACTACATTGGCGCAATCGCGATCACAGCATCGGTAGCACCGCTACTGGGCTTATTGGGCACAGTCAGTGGCATGATTGAAACATTCAAAATGATGACGTTATTTGGCTCAGGCGATCCAGAAGTGGTATCTGGTGGTATTGCCCAAGCTTTGATCACTACCGAGCTTGGCCTCGTTGTTGCCATACCAGCATTAGTACTCAATGCGCTACTATCGCGTAAAGCTAAAGCCTATTACACCCAACTTGAAGCGTTCGCACTGCAACTTAGTCAACTTGAGGTGAAAAATGTTTGAGCAACTGTTCGATAATTTTATCTGCTGGCTTATCATCCTATTAGCGCTATTTGTTTATCAGCTCATTTGGCACGATATCCTGCATTTAAAACAATATAAACTGCAACGCCAAGGTTACTGGCACGATGTCAGCTCTATTTTGACCGCTGCGCTGCCATTACTTGGTTTATTAGGCACCATTATTGGTTTACTCGATACATTTAAAGTGATGTCGCAAGGCGAAAACGAATTAATGAGCGAAGCGATAAGTAATGCTCTACTCACTACACAACTGGGGTTAGTCTGCGCAATTCCTGCATGGCTGATGCAAGCTTACTTGCTGTACGTAACACGTAACAGTGCTATCCAACAGCAAGCGAGCTAAGCCAATGCAAGCACGTTTAAAACAACGCCTAGAACAACAATCTGCGCATCATATTGATATGTCACCACTATTAGATGTGGTATTTATACTATTGATTTTCTTTATTGTAACCACCGTTTTCGTTCGCGAAAGTGGGGTCGAGGTTGATAAACCGCAAGCCGTCTCAGCAAGCAGATTAGAGCAACAAGTTATTTTTCTTGCCATAACTGATAGTCAGCAGGTTTACTTTGACGGTAGTCAAATTGGCGTGGCCGGTGTGCGCAGCAGCGTAGAGCAAATGCTAAAACAACAGCAAAGACCAGTAGTGATCCAAGCTGATAAAACCGTACCAACCGAGCTATTAGTAAAAGTAATAGACGAAGCAAAACTTGCTGGTGCAGCAACCGTTAACTTAGCGACCCAGCAATAATATGCAAAATAATATACTCGCATCACAACCTGCAATAGCGAATAAACGTCATCCGTTTTTTGCTTTTATGTTGAGCCTAACGGTACTTGCATGCGCATTAGTTTTACTTTGGCTTGGCCAAATAGCTGAGCACGTTATCAACGACAAAGTTATCGTTCGCGAAGTTGCTTTAGTGCCACTGCCTCCACCTCCGCCACCAACCGTGACGCAATCAGCTGTGACAGAGCCGATGCAAAGCCTCGTTGTCGAAGGTGCGGGTGTAACTATTCAAGCCATTAATATAAAAATTGAAAGTAAAATTTCGCTTAGTAAACCAACCCTTGCAAATATGCCAATTGCGACTCCTGAATTTCAATCTATCGACGTTAATTGGGATGCCTTTAGCTTAAATCAACTAGATGGTTTACCCACGCTACTCACTCCCGTAAAAGCAGTATTACCTAAAAAGTTAACTCGCCAAGGTGTGAGTACCTTCATCGTGAAGCTCGATGTTTTTATCGATGAAAATGGCCGATTAAGCTTAATTGATGTTATACAAAACCCGTACCCTGAGCTAAAGCCTGAAATAGATAAGATCATTAAGCAAAGTCGGTTTAGTTCACCAAAAAAAGACGGTGAAATAGTGAGAGCCAGATTTATTTGGCCCATTGAATTTAAACCTTAGTAAAGCCAGTATTTAAGTGAAAATACAATGAAAAGATTAACAACAAAAAAATGGTTAACGTGTTTAGCTATCGTGCCATTAACCTTTTATATGACTGCCAGCCAAGCAACCTCATTGCAGGTAAAACTACAGCCAAGCGATCCACACTGGCAGTTGCTGATCAATAATAATTTACTGAGCCCAACAGATATAAAAATCGAAGCTAATGAACGCAGCTTCGCCCAGCAACTAAAACCACTATTACAACAAGGTAACTACCAAGCTGTTGCTGATCTATTTAAGCAACGTGAATTAGGTAACGATAGCCCTGCATTACAACTTTTACGTGGCCAAGTTTTGTTAACCTTAAAACAGTTTTCAGGAGCTGAGCAGGCGTTAAAGGCAAGTTTATCAAGCATGCCAGATTTAGTTAAAGCTCATCAAGGTTTAAGTCTGCTCTATATGCAGCAAGGTAATTATCACCAAGCACAGCCACATCTAACCCGTTGTATTGAACTTGGCCAAGCTGATGCGCAAGTCTATGCACAACTTGCCTATATTCATGTACAAGCTGAGCAACCTTGGAGCGCAATTGCAGCTTATCGTCAGGCATTAATGCTTGAGCCACAGCAAGCACAATATCAACAAGGGTTACTATTTTCACTAATTGCTGCAGGCGATCTAGGTCAAGCCCAAGCTCTGCTAAAAGAGCTATTAAATGCATCCCCTAACAATCCAGAGCTTTGGCTACAACGTGCACAAATTGCCTTACAACAAGACAACAATGAACAAGCTTTGGCAAGTATTGAAGTAGCTTTAAAGCTGGCACCTAGCAATGCAAGTAATCAATTACTTGCAGCACAACTTCATCTTACACAAGGTAGCTACTCACGCTCTGTTGAATTGTTAAGTAATGCATTAGCAAGCACTCAGCCACCTCAAATAGCAGAAGCTAGCGAGATTAGTATGCAAACCCTAAATTGGCTTATCGCACAAAAAAAATGGCAGCTAGCCAAGCAGCTCGTTTCGCAACTAAACCCTTTTATAAATAAGTTATCAAAACAATCCCGCGCAGAGTTTTCAGTTTATACCGCTCAGCTAGCAATTGAGCAAGGTAACTTTAAACAAGCTCAAAAGAGTTTACATAAAGCATTAACAATCGACCCAAATCTTGGCGATGCACTGTTAAGCCTGGCAAATATCTATCAGCAACAAAACCAACTGACACAAGCAAGGTTAATGTATGTACGAGCACAAGCTTTACCTGAGTACCAACTCTCTGCATGGTTAGGCCTCGCGCAAATTGAAATTGAAAATAAAAACTACAAAGAAGCATTAAGCCAGCTTAAAAAAGCACTTAACGCCAACCCACAAAGGCAAGACTTACTCACCAACATTCGCGCTCTTGAAGGACTGATCCAACGAGAAGGTTAATAGTTAATAGATTTATACCAATCGTGTTAAGTTACTGACCATTTATAGCGACAGATAAATACAGTGATAACAAGGCGTAAGTTTCGACATGTAGTTGTTATACTTGAATAAATTATAACGCAGTTAGCACTTTATTTAG
>NZ_JACJEY010000056.1:0-29313 GCF_014164295.1 Pseudoalteromonas sp. SG43-7 | reverse complement strand
GCAAAGTATGGTGGATCTCCATAGTTTTAGCATCTAAATGTGGCTCTAACGCATCGTACTCATATGGTAATGGGGGTAATGTAAACGCCATAATTGTTCCTTGTCGGATTAAGATAAGTGATCAATGCACAGTGGCAGTTTGATCTGGGGTGTAACTTAACGTCTGATTGATTTGTTCTATTAATTGCGGGTAATGACTGTGCAATTTGGCAAACTGTACTAACTCTGTGTAGGTTTTGTGATGATGGTGCACAACCACTGTACGCACCGTATCGCATGGATGCTGGAGCAAATGACTTAAACTTATATGCACATCACACAAACACTGACACGCTTGCTCTGCTTGGTTCATGGCTCGATATGTATCCGCTAAATTATGAGCGGCAACAACGAATGCGGGGCAGCAATGTTCAATTGCGCTAATAACTGACTGGCATATTTTTGCTTGGCTAAATTGGCTTAATAAACGAGCTGAGAGGGTGTGTGCTGTCGTGTATTTATCGCGAGCTTCAATTAAAGCACCGCGTTCAAACGCTGTATTTCCAGCAATGATGTTGGCTTGCCAAGGACTTAATACTTGCTCAACCTGAGACAATTTATTGCTGCTGTGAAACTGTGGGTGTGACATAAAAATCACCTGCACAAAATTAAATGATGTGATTAATTTACACAGCCAAACAACTTAATGCAAATGATTTTTATTTATATTACGTATTTTTATTTCTCGACAAAATCAATTAATGCTTGTCCTGTAAGCCGATAAATGATCCACTCATTTTGTGGCTCTGCCCCCATACTATTGTAAAAATCGATCGCAGGTTGATTCCAGTCAAGTACCACCCATTCAAAACGGCCACAATCTTTTGCGATAGCTTGGCGTGCCAAATGTTGCATAATCAGTTTACCCGCACCATTACCTCGGCTATCTGGGCTGACATATAAGTCTTCAAGGTACAAGCCATTCTTGCCAAGCCAAGTCGAATAATTGTAAAAGTACACCGCAAAGCCAATTGGCGTATCGCCTTCAAAACAAATCAAACTATGCGCTGTTGCACCTTCACTAAACAGGGTTTTTAAAATCGCCTGTTCATCGGTTTTAACCGCATCGGGCTCTTTTTCATAAATTGCCAATTCGGTAATAAAATGCAAAATAGTAGCAGCATCCGAAGGCTGCGCATCTCTTAAGGTAATCGTTTTTTGGTCTGTCATAAGCTCTCTTATTTATTACTGCATTGTTTAATACTGATCTAGTTTATCTTTTAATATTTGTAGTTGAATTGGTTTAGCCAAGTAGTCATCCATTCCAGACGCTAAACACAGCTGTTTGTCTTCATCCATTGCATTGGCTGTGAGTGCAATAATTGTGATCTGTTGATGTTTAGCACCCGCCTCACCGGCACGAATTGCGCGAGTAGCGTCAAATCCATCCAGCACCGGCATTTGGCAGTCCATGAGCACTAAATTAAAGTGTTCTGCAGGTACTTTCGCTAAAATATCAAGGGCTTGCTGACCATTCTCCGCTAGCGTTACGGTAAAATTCAGTTTACTTAACATTAGTTTAGATACTTGCTGGTTAATCGGATTGTCTTCAACCAATAAAATATGGCTATTTGCTCTATGCTGATCACTACGCAGTGAGGATATATAACTTGATGTCACTAAAGGTAAATCGGCGCTACCACCATGAGCGATCACCGCCATGGCACTGATCAAATCAGCCGTAGTGATAGGTTTTGGAAAATACGCTTGGAACCCTGCATCGCTAAAACGTTGTACTCCTTCCATGCCAGCAATACTGGTCATCATTACTAATGGCATTGCTTTAAAATCATCATCGGCTTTTAATTTTCGACACAGTGCTAAGCCATCCATTCCTGGCATTTGCATATCCAACACGGCAATATCATACAAATTAAGTTTATCTGCAAGGCGCTTTTTACATAACTGCAAGGCTTGTGCTGCATTACAAGCAAGCTCAACTTTTGCACCCCAATGAGCAAGCTGTTGGCTTATCACAATCCGATTGGTTTCGTTATCATCAACCACCAATATAGTGAGCTTGGTCATATCTATGGTCGGTATACTACGCTCAGTGTCACTTCCCGCCTCTAGCATCACTGTCGCGGTAAACTCACAACCATGCCCTACCTCACTGACTAACGTTACTTCTCCACCCATTAACTCACACAATTGTTTACTAATCGCCAAACCTAATCCAGTGCCGCCATATTCACGCGTAGTCGAGGCATCTACTTGCGAAAATGGGCTGAATAAATCTTCTTGCTTGGTTAGATCAATTCCGATGCCAGAGTCTTTTACACTAATACTGAGCTGATATTGTTGTTCAATAGGAGTTACTGATGCGCGGATCAATACTTCACCTTGCGCAGTAAACTTAACAGCGTTACTCAGTAAATTGGTCAGCACTTGGCGAATACGCCCCGGATCGCCTTTAAATTGCACCGGTGTCACAGCCACTAAATCAATAATGATTTCGATATCTTTATCTTGCGCCGCAAGGGCTTGAGATTCCGCCACCTCTCCGAGTAAATTACAGACATTGAAGTTGATACTTTCTAGCTCGATTTTACCGGCATCAACTTTCGAAAAATCTAAAATATCATTGATCACCGACAATAAAGAATGCGCGCTATTTTTTGCTATCGCGACTTTCGTTCGCACCGGCTTGGTCAACGCTTCAAGTTCGATCAGCTCAAGCATACCCAACACCCCATTCATTGGGGTACGAATTTCATGACTCATGGTTGCTAAAAATTGACTTTTTGCTGTTGCAGCAGCATTGGCTTTGACTAATGCAATTTTCAGCTCTTGGGCGGTTTGCTTACGCCTTTGCGACATTAACACGCTGCCCACTAAGGTCGCTAAAGAGCGTAAATAGGTTTCTTCATTTTGGCTCCAACAGCGATAGCTACCGACACTTTCCGCACAGAGCACTCCTAATATACCCTCACCGGTAGATATAACGGCATCGAGCATCGAATTAATATTTAATGGTGTTGTGTAAGTGTCAATCAATTCGGCGGTTGCAGGATGGCTATTAACATCATTAATTGCCACTAAACCTTGTGCAAATATTGCTTGGTAATAAGCGGGAAATTCACTCGCTTTAAGCACTAAAGGCTGCTCAACAAAACCTTGATCATCGATAAATAAACTCACGCACGTCATTTCATCGCTAGCTTCATCAAACACCCACACTGCTGAGCGTTGCACATCAAGTACATCACACATTGACTGCGTCACTAAATTTTTTACTACATCGAAATTACCTGCCAATAACTCAGGTGAGACGGTTAAACTCGCTAGGTTTTTATTATATTGGTTGGCTTTTTTACTCTCTAATTCGAGATGTTTATAAGTATCAATATTTTGAAATGAACCATACACACGCACGCAACGTTCATTTTTAAATTCAACTTGCCCTATCGACTTAACCCACCTTTCATTGCCTAACGCTGTGACAAGGATTAACTCAATTTCCCAGCTATTACCATTAATAACTGCATCTTCAAACAGTTCGCTAATTTTATCACGATGTTCACCTTGCTTATAAAAATCAAGAGCTTGCCCTATTACTGGCTGGTAGTCGTCAGCGACTTCATGAATTGCTTTGACTTCATCGGACCAATACATTGTCTGTGCTTCTAAATCCACTTCCCAGGCACCAATTTGGCCTTGTTTACTCATTGCTTCAAGTAAACTTTGTTGGCGATAAAGTGTCGATTGAGTATGATAACGCTCGGTTATATCATGAATAAAACCATCTAAATACAATACGTTGCCAGCCTGATCATACACTGCTTGACCTTTTTCATGTACCCAATGAATACAGCCATCAGAAGCGACCAAACGGTATTCTAATGACCATGGCTGACGAGCATCAATATCGACTCTTACTTTCTCAGCCACGCTAGCAACATCATCCGGGTGAATTAATTCAACAAAGCTAAGCTTATGATTATCAACTAAATCATTTGGTTCATAGCCGGTAATAACTTTTGTTTGTTCACTCAGGTAGAGCATGCTCCATTGGGCATCGTATTTACATCGATACACAATGCCTGGAATATTGCCGACCAGAGACACAAATCGGTCGCGACTCAATTGTAATTGTGCTTCTGTTTCTTTTCGCTCTGTAATATCAAGGTGAGTACCTATCATTCGTTTTGCAGAGCCATCACTATTGCGCTCAACGATACGTCCTGTGGTCAGTACCCACACCCAATGTCCGAGACGATGCAACATACGAACTTCGCAGACATAATAATCGCTCTCACCCGCAAAATGCTGCTCTAAAAGCTGCCCTGAAGTAACAAGATCATCTGGATGAGTATATTTGTTCCATGTATTAAAATCAGTTGGTTGTAGTTCTTCCAATTTATAACCGATAATACTCGCCCAGCGGTTATTAAAGTATGCTTTGCCAGTATCTACATACCAGTCCCAAATCCCTACTGCAGTGCTGTCCAACACTAATTGTAATTGTGTTTTGTGTTGTTCGAGTTCAAATTCTTGTAGTTTTAATGCTGTGATGTCGGTGCGAATAGCGATATAACTTTGGGGCTTGCCCTGTTCATCTAAAAAAGGCGCAACTGTAGTATCGACCCAATAAAAGTCACCATTTTTTGCTCGATTACAGATTTGCGCATGCCATACATTGCCTGCGGTTACGGCTTTATACATGTCCTTAAAAAAATCTTTAGGATGAGTCCCAGAGTTTAAAATACGGTGGTTTTTTCCTAACAATTCACTTTCGCTGTAACCGCTGATCTCACAAAATTTCTTATTAACAAAGGTGATCGTGCCCTTGATATCGGTCACAGCAACAATTGCATGTTCATCAAGTGCACTTTTTTGTTCCGCTAACTGTTTTAAGGCAAGCTGAAGCGCTGTGCTTTGATGCTCTAGCCGTTCTTGCTGTTGTACCTTACTACTGACTAAGTGTTCTAGATCAATCGACAGCTGATGTAATTCACTACTGTCTTCCAGAATAGGAATATTGTTGCGCTCACCTCGGGTTATTTCAGCGCTGGCATTGGCAAGACTAATGAACGGGCGAGATAAACGTCGTCCAAACCACCACGATAGAATTAAGATCACTAAAAATGCAAAAGCATTAGCAACCACAGCTGCAAACTTATAGTCACTGGCACCTTGCAACATAACGGCTGCAGGCTTTTCAACCAATAGCTGCCAGCCTGTGGCGTTTGCAAAATTCAAGTCCGTTAAAATGGCATAGTGTAATGTGTCATCTATTTTTCGATAGGTAAAAACCTGTTCAGTATTTGCCACATTAGTAAAATAATCAGCTTTTGGTAATACACTCGGGTGCAATTGGGCACCTTTGATTTCACCTGCTTTCACAATAAAGAAAGTTAGTCCCTCATTATTATTATGAATATGTTCTAAATTATCGAGCAAGCCTTGAAAATTTATATTCGCTAATACTATTGCATAAAGTCCGCGTTGCTCGTCTATCATAGGTAACGCCACAAAATGATGTGTTTCAGCCCCCATTGAAGATATAAATACACTTTTTTGCCCTTGCTCAATAGCCGCTAGCATCGCAATTAACTGATCACGATTTAAGGCTGAAAACGCACTGTTATTAACTGGGTTTGGGGTATTTGAGGGGTCGAAGATAATATGAATTTCATTGACAAAATCATATCGATCAACAAACTCATCAATCAGTAGCCGTTTATTTAGCTGGCTATGACTTAGTTGATCATTTAATAGATATAGGTCTTTAATGTGATCTGCAAACCAAATATTCGCAAATTGCTTACCAATACTGCTTAATTCACCAAGTTCAGTTTGGGCGCTTTTTTCAAGGGAGTTGCTTACATGTTGAAGACTAAACCAAGACATTAAAAATAATGGTGCTAGCGCAATGACAATAAAAGTAACAATCAGTTTCGTCCGTATAGATTGGCTTTTATTTTTTAACAGGCCATTCAGCATTGTATTTCCATAATCAACTTTTTATTGTTTTAGAAACTTACTTATATTAATGCACTAAATAGCACAAGACGCAAGTTTATGCGCCTTGTGTAAGGTACTGCAGTAGAGCTAGTTTTTATTCCCATTGACACGGTAAAACTGCTGACTAAATTGAGTGTAGAGTACCGGCAATACAAATAAGGTAAGAAAGGTTGCGGTAAATAATCCGCCAACAATAACCGTTGCTAATGGTTTTTGAATTTCAGCGCCGATCCCTGTTGATATCAACATGGGTATCAAACCAAGCGCTGAGGTTAACGCCGTCATTAGTACGGGTCGCAGCCGAGATAGTGCGCCATTAAATGCTGCGCTTTGTAGACTATCTCCCGCTTTAACGCGATTATTAATACTCTCAACCATCACCACGCCGTTAAGCACAGCTACCCCAAACAAGGTAATAAAACCCACAGAGCTTGGCACTGATAAATATTGCCCTGATACGTAAAGTGCAACCACACCACCAATAACAGCTAACGGCACATTGACTAAAATCAGCAATGCTTGGCCTATCGAGCCAAATGCAAAATACAAAAGTAATGCAATCAAAGCCAGCGAAATAGGCACCACGATAGATAAACGCTGCTGCGCACGTTGTTGGTTTTCAAATTGACCGCCAATACTAATGCTATAACCTGACGGTAAATCAACTTGCTCAGCTATGGCAAGGCGAATATCCGCGACGACTGAGCCCATATCGCGCCCTTGTACATTGGCTTGGATCACTACTCGGCGCTGAACGTCATCACGACGCACTTGTGGCGGACCAGATTCAATATTAACCGTTGCGACATCCCCAACCCTAACCACGGCACCTGTCGGTGATAATAAACGCAGGTCTGCAATGGCTTCTGGGCTGTCACGAAACTCTGCCCCAATGCGCACATAAATATCATACCGCTCATTGGCATTAATAATTTGCCCTGCCGCAGTGCCGCCAATGCCATCTTGCACTATCGACATTAAATCCCCCACAGATAAACCATAGCGAGAAAGTGCTAAGCGGTTCGGTTTTATCACTAATTGTGCTTCACCAGCAATTTGTTCCATTGCCACATCTTTAGCGCCAGCAACACCTTTTACAGCTTGCTCAATTTGCTGCCCTTTAGCGACTAACACATCTAAATCAGCACCAAACAGCTTAATCGCTAGTTGCGCTTTCACCCCTGATAGTAGCTCATCCACCCGCGTGGCTATCGGCTGTGAAAAGTTAAACAATAAACCAGGAAACTGCGCTAATTTTTGTTCCATTAACACTTGCAGTTGTGCACGATTAGCAGCTGATTGCCATTCACTCACCGGCTTTAAACCTAAGTAAATTTCAATATTATTAACTGGCTCTGGATCCCCCCCGACTTCTGGGCGACCAATTCGGCTAAGTGCATACTCAACTTCAGGAAAGGCCAATAATATCGCTTCCAACTTAGGAGCGACCATTAATGCTGTATCCAAGCTTGCCGAAGGTGCCAGTGTTACCCGTAAGTTAATAGTGCCTTCTTCAAGCTCTGGCACAAACTCAGTGCCTAGTTGCGGCAATAAGATACCAGCAATCACCACTAATATTCCCGCCAGCGAGATCACCGTTTTACGTGCGTTCATTGCCCAGCGTAAACATATTTGATAAGTTTTATCTAACGGTTCAAGTAATACACTGCGCCTAACTGTGACACCTTTAGAAAATAAATACACTGCCATTGCTGGCACGATTACTAGCGCAACAATCACAGCAGAAATAATGGCTAACATGATACTTATAGCCATTGGCTGGAATAATTTAGCTTCTACGCCTTCAAAACTAAACAGCGGCATAAACACGACTAAAATAATTAGTGCAGCAAAAAATACCGGCCTGGCAACTTCTTTAGCCGCCATAGTGATCAATTTAGCCGGTGAGTGATCAGCATGAGTATTGTTAGTTAAGTGACGAAAAATATTTTCCACCATAACCACCGAGCCATCCACCAGCATACCAATTGCCACAGCAATACCACCGAGTGACATCAAATTAGCCGAGAGCCCTAACCACGACATGACACATAAAGCCATACTAATGGAGATTGGTATAGACAATAAAACCAATAATGTGGCCCGTAAATTCATTAAAAACAACGCCAGCACAACCACAATAAATACAAACGCTAGTAGCAAGGCATCTACCACAGTATCAACCGCTTTGGTGATCAAATCAGCTTGGTCATATAACGGTTCAAACGTTACCCCCTCTGGTAGTGCTTGATTGATCATCGCAATCCGCGCGCTAATACCATCAATGGTTTGCTTGGTATTTGCACCAATGCGTTTTAATACCACCCCTGTCACCACTTCACCTAATGATTGCACATTACCTTGACCATCTTTTTTACTCATCGTAGCGGCACCTTGGCGAATTTCACTGCCAAGCGTCACCTCTGCCACATCGGCAATGGTGATCACTGTGCCATTGATGGTTTTCAATGGCGTTTGTGCTATTTCTTGCAGCCCTAGTGTGCCGGCATTGAACCAACCTGTTCCACGAATAACTAACTGCTCTTGGCCGCGGTTCATATACCAGCCACCTACATTAGTGTTGTTTTCTTCCAGTGCAGTTACCACTTGTTGTTGTTCGAGCTGATAAGCCAATAACTTATTTGGGTTAAGATTTACTTGGTATTGACGCACATCACCACCGAACGACAGTACTTCGGTAACCCCATCAACAGGTAGAATAAGCAATTTGACAATCCAATCGTTTAAGCTGCGCAGCGCCATACTATCCAAGCCAGACTCAGGTGATGCCGCTAATAAGTATTGGTAAACCTGCCCGAGCCCTGACGTATTCGGGCCCATTTCTGGCAAGCCAATCCCGTCCGGGATCAGTTCTTTCGCTGCTTGCAAACGCTCAAATACCAGTTGGCGGGCAAAATAGATATCCACCCCTTCTTTAAAAACCACGGTAACACCAGAAAGCCCCGTTTTAGAAATCGAACGAACTTGCTCTACATCAGGTAATGCATACATGACCGCTTCAATTGGGTAAGTGATCAGCTGCTCAACTTCAACGGCAGCCAAACCTGGTGCTTCGGTATTAACAGCCACTTGCACATTGGTAACATCTGGAAAAGCATCAAGGTTGAGTTTTGGGATCACCACAACACTGGTGACAATTAATACACAAAGAGTTAGCAAAACCAGTAGTCGATTAGCAATCGCACTATCTATTATATTATTAAACATAGTGTTAGCTCCTAATGGTTGTGCGGATCAAAACCGCCTTTAGCTTGTTCTGATGCGACAAAAAATGCTCCTTGAGTAACGACTTTAGTGCCCTCAGCTAATCCTTTAATTTCACGAAGCTGACCAAACCGTCGGCCACGTTCAATTTCAGTTGCTATAAGTTCACCGTCTTCATCTTGCACATATACCGCCCAATCACCATCTGGGTTCCTAAGTAGAGCTTGCTCTGGTACTGCCAACACTTGTTGCTCAGTTGAAAATTCAAAATACACGTCACTAAACATCCCTGGGTGTAATTGATGCTGGCTGTTTTGTACACTTAAACGCACAATCCGTGAACGAGTGATCTGATCTATAGTGTGTGCTTCTTGGATCACCTTGGCTGGGTATGTGAATTGATTCACTTTCACTTGCGCTATTGTCCCTGTATCAATATTAATGGTTTGATTTGCCGACAATTGCGCTTCAACCCACAGTAGACTTTCATCAGCAATCAGCATCAGTTCAATTCCCGCATCGACCCGCTGCCCTTGTGCAAAATTATCACTGAGCACAGCCCCTGACGTACCAGCAAATAATGTGTACTCCCCCAGTTTATCGGCTGGGCTGACCGCACTTTGCGCAATTGCTTTAGCCGATAAACCAAACGCCACAAGTTGACTGTGAGCCACTTCATATTCGGCCTTGGCTGTGAGTAAGCGTTTTTCGCTCACCGTACCTTTGCCCATTTTTTGCACCCGCAGCCACTGTGCTTTAGCTAATCGATAAGTGGTTTGTGCACTGGCGACCTCAGCACTAAATAAAGTCACTAACGGTGCGCCTACTTGAATATGTTGTCCTAAGGTTGCGTGACGTTTCACCACAATTGAATCTACCCGTGGCGACAACACATAACTGCTATAACCATTAGCTTTGATTTCACCAGGGGCATACAACTGCGCTTGATAAGTGTGCTTTTCTAATGGGCTGATCTGCACATTTGCTAAACGCATTTGTGTCGGGGTTAAACGTACCCCGCCGGCTTGATCATGTGCAACATTCTCACTCGGTTGTACTGCTGTGGTAGCACTATGATCAAGGGCTGCATCTGGTGTATGAGCGTGCGGTGCTTCTTCACTGTGTTGATGACCTGTTTTTGTATCATCAAACTTTTGTTGTGCAACAGTGGTTGCCTGCCCTAAATTGCTAAAAATAAATAGCAGAGCAGAAAGAATAATTTTTAAGCGCGTCATAGTGCAGCTCCATCAGTTAGGGGATCCGTAAAGGTAGAAATATAATGGCTAAGTTGACCACTTTGCGTTAACCAATTCACACTCGCCAGTTGGCTCTGCTGAACAATTTCAATGCCAGCAAGTAATCCTGAAATACGCTGTTGGCGCATGGTTAAGTACTCAGCGGTACTGATATCACCGCTTTGCCATTGTTGCTCTATCAACGCAAGGCTGCTATCTGCATTTGCTTGGTTAATCGACTGCCAACGCTTAACGCGCTGAGCGTACGCTTGCATCACCTCTTTACTGGCTTGTGCTTGAAACGTCATAGTGCGCTTTAAAGCTTGATATTCGGCTTCTTTTGACATCACCGTAAATTCAGCGGCTTGGTATTCATCGCTAAAATTATTCACTATATTCAGCGGCATAGAAAAACTCACAGAGACAAGGTTATCATCACCATTTTTACCTGCTACAAGCCCAATGGTTGGTTTGACGGCTCGCTCTGCTTTGATCACCTTTACTTGCTGACGCTGTTGTTGCCATTGTGATTTCACCAGCAAAAGTTGTGGATGTTGGACCACATTTTCAGTATCTGTAGTGAGTTTAATACCACTGAGTAACTGTTCAGGTGTCAGCTGTCCATCTTCGTGCCACGTTGGTAACAGTGCCTGCACAGCTAATTTAGCATCTGCATAAGCACTGGCTTGTTGGGCGGTTTGATTCAAAATTTCTGATAGTGAGTACAATGCTAATTGTTCATCCAGCAACCCGACTTCTCCGGCCGCTCGACGGCGCTTAACCACGGTAACTAAACGCTCTAATTGCTGCTCTTGCTGTTGCGCTAACTGAAAAGCTGCTTTACTACTGCGCCAATTGATAAGCGCAATCAGGGTTTGTTCAACTAATTGTAAATACGTTAATTGCAAACGCTGCTGCTGTGCAACCAGTGTAAGTAGCGCCGCACTGTGTTGTGCCTGTTGTTGATCATTAATATCAAATGTTTGGCTCAGCCCAATACTAAAATTATTAGCATCGCCTTCTTTTTCAATACTCGACTCAAGGTTTGGATTATATAGAGATTGCCCTGCGGCTCGCACAGATGCAGTGGCACTTTGCAGCTGCTGAAAATCAGCCTGTAAATTTGGGTGTTGTTTTAATTGCAACAACAACCAGGTTAAATCGCCGGTATTATGCGTTGGCGCAGCCAATGCGGGTGGTGCAGCTAATACAGTCGCACACAGACAAGCAAACCCAAATGGTTTGTATAAATTCATAACATATACTCTTACTAAATAAATCGGTGACCATGATGTTGGCCAGCTAAAAATTAACTTAGTGAGTGAGTAATTGGAGGGCGTAGATCAGGAATAAGCAGACGCGAATTAAATGCAGGGGCGTTCAAACTAATAATGTCGTAGCTTGGTAAATTGACATACTGCTGCCACGGCTCAGTAAAAAATGCGGGGATATGACATACATGACAATGCGCATCATCGGCGTTATCAGCTAAGGCTTGGCTTAATTGCTGATGTTGCAGTTGATGAATATCATGATCGTTATTGACAGAGCAGTGTTCGTCTAATTGACTTTGTTGATGTAATAATTGCGAAGTTACATTAATAGCAGTGTTATGATCAGCCACGTCAAAACTATCCAGCACAGGCTGAAGTAGTACAAACGCTAAGATTAACAACACTAATTGCTTCAAGCAATATATCCTTTGAACGATTTCCAAGCTAACTTAACACATCTTTTCGTTACTGAGAAGTGCTTAACCGCTCGCGACAGATGCCAACTTTATGCCGCTGGCTAATTCAGCAATGCTCATTTAGTATTGTAGTATCAATATAATAACAACTTAGGCAATACTGAATATGGCTCATCAACATTCTCATAGTCATCACAATGACGACCAAAGTGATCGCCAGCTAGGCTTCGCTGTTTTTATCAATGTGCTACTTACTATTGCCCAAGTTGTTGGCGGTCTCATCTCTGGCAGTCTGTCTTTAATTGCCGATGCACTGCATAACCTCAGTGATGCAGCGGCTATTTTTATCGCATTAATCGCCCGTAGAATTGGTAATAAACCCGCTAACGAGCACTATCATTTTGGTTATAAACGTGCAGAAATTTTAGCCACATTGTTAAACAGCAGCACCTTAATCATTATTGGTGGATTTTTAATACTAGAAGCCATTGACAGCTATTTTAACCCAACCCCAATCGATGGCTGGATTGTAGTGTGGGTGGCAGCATTAGCACTAGTAATTGATGTTGCGACGGCGGTGTTGACCTTTCGTGCGGGGGCAAAAAATAGCATGAATATTCGCGCTGCATTTATTCATAATGTGTCTGATGCTATGGCCTCGATCGTGGTAATTGTGGCTGGTACCTTAATTATTCTCTATCAATGGTATATTGTTGATTTGATTGCCACAGTATTCATTTCGGCATATGTAATTTATCACGGGGTATTACTACTGATTGAAAGTTGCAAAATTCTTATGCAAGCTGCGCCCAATAACTTTAATCGTGAAGCAATCACTAATGCGTTACAAAAGCACTTTACAATTAGCCAAGTACTCAGCATTAAAGCCTGGCAAATTGATGAGAAAACGACCTGTTGTGAACTGGTGATCATAGCTACTCAGCCACTTGATATTGACGCAATTAAAGACTATTTACACCATGAATTTGCTATTGAGCAATGTATTATTGAATATAAACAGCCACAATAACAAACCATGATGCGAACTCATAATTGCATTTAATCGGATTTTTATTGAAAACAGCTCGCGTTCTCATTTATCATCGCATCTTTATTTTTATAAATATCATAGGATATCTGTGTTGTTAAAGCTGTGGTTACGCCGTACTCATTTAATACTGACATTAGTTAGTGGGCTGTTTTTGATCTGTTTAAGCATCACCGGCGCTATTTTAATTTACGCAAAAGACATTCAGCAAATCATTAACCCGCAATATTGGACAGTAACCCCGCAATCAACACCACTGGCCTATCCGGTGCTTATCAATACGCTGGCTATTCACTCCAAACAAAATGTCACTTTACTTATGCCAGAGCAGCAGCCCACTGTTGCATGGCAAGCCCAGCTTGCTGATAAAAACTATATCAGCGTTAACCCATATACCGGACAAGTACTGCTCAAATATGATTATTACAGTACAGTGTATGGCTTTACCATGGCCGTTCATCGTTGGCTATTATACCAAGATACAGATGGCAAAAAGCCGCTGCGCAATTGGGTCTCTATCTGTGCGTTAATTTTTATTATCAATATATTCGTTGGCGTATACATGTGGCTTAAACCTAAAAATCGCCTAAAACGTTTAGTAATAAAACCCAAGGCTAAATTACGTATTTTGCTTTACCAACTCCATACAGTGATTGGCATGTATCTATTTATCCCTCTTATTTTAATTGCCTTTACTGGTATGGCATTTCACTGGAAAGACGAGACCAAAGCAGTGCTTGAGTTTGTAACACAAAATAATGTAGAGGCACGCCCTAAAGCGCCGGAACTCGAGGTGCCAAATATAATCAATGGCGATAACTTTGCAGTGGCTATACAAAACGCATTAGCTGTATTTCCTGAGGCTGAATTATTTCGTATCTATTTGCCTAAAAAAGCCAGCGACCCAGTTGCACTTAGAGTAAGAAACCCTGATGAAAGTCATGCTTATAGTTGGGTATGGGCCGATCAATACACCGGTCAAGTCCTGCAATCTTACGATGCCTCAAAAGCCAACCTCACAACTCGCGCGTGGAATTTTAAATACAAATTTCATATTGGCGATTTTGCCGGTTTTTTGGTGCAAATGTTATGGCTATTGGTTGCACTACTGCCTGCTTTTTTTACTATCAGCGGGGGTTACTTTTGGTATAAGCGCCATTATAGATAACCCAGCATTATAACGTTTTAATAAATCAGCTCGCACTGGTGATGTTGAACAATAACTTTAAGTTCACACCACCAGTAACACTGTCAGATCAACTCATGCCACCCTTACCTTTCAAATAACTGCCGTTCCTGACTCGATGTAAATGTACTTTTTGCCTTGTGGCAACTCATACTTTAAACAAGTGACGTTGCTTTATTTTTCCTATTTTAGCTCCTAAAATTAATCGTACCAATTACATGGAATTAATCACTTATTAGCGCATCAGGAAAAAAGCTTAAGGACGAGAGCTATGAAAAGTGTTCTATTATTATTTATAATCAACCACTTGTGCTTTTTTATAGCAGCCGAGTTTTTTACTGGCACCTTGAGCAAACTATCAGGTAATAGCTTTCTCTCAGTGATAGGAATCATTTATGCCTTTGTGGGTTTTCCACTCCAGCTACTTATTGAGCTACTACTGCTTATTGGTTTTTGTTATCAACTTTTTAATGTCGGAAAATATCAAGCAAGTGCGCCGCTTTGGTTGGCATTTTTTGCAAGCATAATGCTGATGTTTAACTTTTTTGAATAGCAAAAAACAAAATGCAATTGATAATAACTATCAATACCCTTGCCTTTACACTTCTTTACACTTATTATTGCGCCAATAAAAACAGCAATATCTCATAATTACATAGTCGTAAAGGATCTTCATGTTTAAAACCTCTTTCACTTTATTAGCCCTCGCTGTAAGCACTGCCACTTTTGCCGATGAAGCAATCAATAAAAACCAATTAACCGATACGCAAATGGAGCGTGTGGTTGTCTCTGGTAGCCGTGTTTTTGAAAGCATTGATGAGGTTCCCGCATCAATTACTATTATCAATCAACAGCAAATCGAAGAGCATTTAAAAGTAAATCCAGAGCTACAAAGCTTACTTGCGCAAATGGTGCCGGGCCTTGCCCCTGATACAGGTAGTTCAAGTAATACCGGGCAAACGCTGCGTGGTCGCGCACCACTTATAATGATTGACGGCGTGCCGCAATCAACCCCACTGCGTAATGGCTCTTTAGGTATAAAGAGCCTCGACCCAAGTGCCATCGGCCGCATTGAGGTGATCAAAGGTGCCACCTCTATTTACGGTAACGGTGCATCAGGCGGTATTATTAATTACATCACTAAACAAGCAAAAAGTGATGGTAAAACCGAAGGTGAAATAAGTTTATCGAGTCGCTTTAGTGCGGTAAAACTTGAGGAAAGTGCCGGTGCAAGGCTATCAGCAGCCATTAATGGCCGTGCTGACAAATTTAGCTATTTAGTTACTGCCAGCTATGAAGAAAATGGCGTACAACGTGATGCCCAGGGTGACATACTCGGTTTACAATATGGTTTATCCGACGCAGTTACACAAAACTACTTTACTAAATTGGGCTATGATTTTGATGACGAAAAACAGCTACAGTTTAGTTATAACTACTTCAGTTCGCAGCAAAAAACAGACCTAGGCGATGTTGCTGGCGATATGAGCTTAGGCGAAAAAACCTACGCAATCCATGTACCATCTGAATTACAAAAACAAGGTAAACCACAAGGCCCCGAAGGCAACGAAAATATCACCCTAAAGTACATAGACTACGCGCTATTTGATAACACCCAAATGACCTTAGATCTTTATATGCAAGATATAGAAAACGTGTTTTTCTTCTCCCCCAATCTTGCTAATCAAGACGAAAATTATGACGGCGGCCAGTCAATTATAAGATCTGAGAAAAAAGGCGCACGCGCAACATTTAATACCCTAATAGATTTTGATTCTATCGAAGCCTCATTTATTTATGGTATCGATGCATTAACCGATGTGACTTCGCAGCCACTTGTTGATGGCCGTATCTGGGTTCCAGAAATGGATATGCAAAGTGTTGCTGGCTTTTTACAAACCAAATGGGTGATTGCTGATGACCTTATTGTCAAAGCCGGTGTTCGCAAAGAAAGCATTGATTTAACTGTAGACGATTACCGCACACTTAAACTATGTAAAACGCCAACTCAGTGCTCAGTACCTATTAACGTTAAAGGCGACACTATAGATTACGATGCGACAACCTATAATGTTGGTATTAAGTACAACCTTGATGAAAAATTCAGCCCATTTTTAAGCTACTCACAAGGCTCCGATATTTCAGATATTGGCCGTCTGTTACGTGCTGCCACGGTAAACGATATTGGACAGATCCAAACTGAAGCCTCGATCATCGACAACTATGAAATTGGTTTTAATTCACAATTTGATAATGTACGTATTGAAGTTGCCGCATATCGTAGTACCTCTGAACTTGGCACAACCAATAAATTTAATGAAGTGACCGGCGTATATGAACCAGTGCGAGCACCACAGGAAATTTGGGGCTACGAAACACTGGTAGATTATACAATTTCTGCAAACCTAAAATTACTAGCAACGTATAGCTATGTTGAAGGTAAAAACACCGAAGCAGATGTTTATTTAGGTTCTAAACAGATCAGCCCACCAAAAGCGACAGCTAACCTAAACTGGCAACCTAGTGATGCTATGTCACTAACATTAAGTTACCTGTATGTCGGCGATAGAAAACGCTTTGCAGCAAATGACGATGGCAAATATGTGGGCGATCAGGGCCCTGTCGAAAATTATAATATTTTTAACTTAACTGGCCAATACCAATTTGCTGATAACTGGCAAGGGTTTGCAGGTATCGAGAACTTATTTAACGAAGATTACTTTCCAGCCCGTGCTCAGTCATATACATTCGGCGGCTACAACATCAAAGGTTTAGGAACAACAGCAACTGTTGGCGTTAAATATAAATTTTAAGCATCATTAAACTCGTTCATTGCGCGGTGCAATGAACGAGCCTTTCTTAATTTCATCTTTAACCTTAAATATAAATAGCAATCTGTTCACAAAGCAACCAACAATGCAAACTTAAACGAGAATCACACGCAATATTAACCATATGATTTAAAAGGAAAATACTTGCAATTTTGTGATTTTACACTAAACTTGTCGCAATTATGAATTTCAAGGTAGGCCGTTATGAAAGGTAATCAAAAAGTTATCGACAGCTTTAACACATTGCTTGCAAATGAACTTGCAGCAATCGATCAATATTTTATCCACTCACGTATGTACGATGATTGGGGTTTAGATAAACTTTATGTACGCCTTAATCATGAAATGGAAGAAGAAAAAGATCACGCTGATTGGTTAATTAAGCGTATTTTATTCCTCGAAGGCGTACCAAACATGACCAAACGCCGTGATCTTATTATTGGTCATGATGTTAAATCAATGATGCAAAATGACTTAACCCTAGAGCTTGAAGTCGTTGAATGTGTTAAAGAAGTAATTGCAGTCTGTGAGCAAGAAAAAGACTATCAGTCACGTGAGATCCTTGAAAAGCTATTATTCGATACCGAAGAAGATCATGTTTACTGGCTTGAACAACAACTTGGTTTGATTGATAAAATTGGTAGCCAAAACTATCACCAATCACAAATGGGCGAATAGGAGCTAAATTATGAAAGGCGATAAAGACGTTCTTGTTGCATTAAATAAAATACTGGCAAATGAATTAGTTGCCATTAATCAATACTTTTTGCATGCCCGTATGTTTAAAGATTTTGGTTTTAGCGTATTAGACAAAGCTGATTACAAAACCTCGATTCAAAAAATGAAAAACGCTGACCGTTTAATTGAGCGTATTTTATTTTTAGAAGGCTTACCTAATCTTCAAGATCTTGGCCGTTTACGCATTGGCGAAAACAGCGAAGAAATGATTGCTTGCAACATGAGTTTTGAACTAGATTCATTGGTTGATCTAAAAGATGCGATCAAACTTGCTGAAAGTAAAAAAGATTATATTAGCCGCGAAGCGCTCGATAACATTTTATCTGAGCAAGAAGAGCAAATTGACTGGCTAGAAACGCAACAACAGTTAATTAAAAGCACCGGTATTGAAAACTACCTGCAGTCGCAAATGTAACGTTTGGTTAATATCAAAAAAAGCAGCTTAGGCTGCTTTTTTAGTTTTTATAATACAAATAAATGTCACTGAGATTAAACAATTACCAGCAATAGCTACGCCACTTGCTCAGTAATATCAGCGATTTGGATAAGTTTACGATTGAGGATCTTTTTAGTACAGCCGCAGCATTTGCCGCACTGGCTACCGACTTTAAGCTCTTTAGAAAGCTCGCGCATTGTAGTCGCACCTTCGTCGATTGTTTGTTCAATTTTTTTATCTGTCACACCGTGACATAAACAGATATACATGAATACAAACCACTCTCAATTACATTCGAGCTTGTATATTAATCTAAACGTAAACAGTTCGCAATTAATAATCGCATAAAATTGAGAATTATTTTTATTTGCTTAATTTCATATAGTTTTAGATGATCACCGCAATCCGGTTAAAACTTAAGAGGCTGATATGTGCCACTTCATGAAATAACTCATATCTAACTGTTATTTTCTTCTAGCCACTCATTCATGTCATTCAATAACGCAGGAAGCAGCTTTTCCAGAAGTGAAAACTCTTTTTCAATATCTAGTTGCCCCTTGCTTGCTTGTAATTCAATCTCTGCAAACAAACTTCTTAACCTGTCGGCGCTTATCTCACCACATAAACCTTTAAGAGAATGCGCAACTTGACGAACTTGTTCATAATTATGATCATCGACAAATTCTGTTAGTTGGTTAAATTTTTCAGGTGCTGTTTTAATAAACATAGTACAAATTTTAATAAGCAAAGCTTCTTTGTTAAGTAAACGAGAAAGTGCAGCACCATGATCCCATAACACTTCTTTTTCAGCCAAAATTTCAGTGACAGAGTGTTCATTTTTTTCGTAATTAGATAATGTCCACTCTATTACTTTAGCTTGCGCCTCATTTGCTTGAATAGGCTTACTAATATAGTCGTTCATGCCAACCGATAAACACTTTTCTTTTTCGCCCATCATGGCGTTAGCTGTCATAGCAATAATAGGTATATTTATAAACTCATTACCGGCATCTCCTGCACGAATTTTCTCACAAGCTTGGTAACCATTTAAGATAGGCATTTGACAATCCATCAAAATACAACGTATTGGCTTGCCTTCTATGCGACTAAATTTTAACGCTTCTATTGCTTGCTCACCGTTACTTGCTGTTTTTACATAAATTGGTAAAAACTCAAGTGATCCAACTGCTACTGCGATATTTATCTCATTATCATCAACAATTAATATACTACACCCATCAATTTGCTCTAAAGTTCGTACTGGTATATTACTGTTTTCGCTTGCTTCTACTGTAAGTAACTGCAATTGATCAACCTTACTCAGAGTTAATCCAGTCGCTCTTAGTAAATCACTTTGTGTGAATGGTTTACTAATTGTGGTGACCTTACTTGAAATACCTTTAGGTAATGGCGATCCGGGTTTGTGTAACACAACAATTTTAATGTTTGAATTATGGTGCATGAAGCCATCAATTATTTGTTCTAACTCACCACTTTTATTGTCTTCTGCATCTAAGAAAATAATGTCATAAGGTTCAGCAGTTATATCTGCTAAATCTTCAAAATTTGAGTACTCGACCTCGCCCCCTTCATGACGAATTAACTGCCCTAATAGCTCTTGAGATTCTTTATTATTATTAATAACTAAGACTTTTTTAGACAAATAATGCTTGTTCTGTGGTGTATTCTCACTACTTTCACTATCAATTATTATCTCAAAACTAAACGTACTGCCCTTAAGTGGGACCGAGTTCACTTTTATATCGCCCCCCATCATCAGGCATAACTTTTTACATATTGATAATCCGAGTCCCGTACCGCCAGACTCAGCGGTTATAGAGCTATCAGCTTGGTTAAATGCATTAAACAGATGCTGCTGGGCACTATATTCAATGCCTACGCCAGTATCTTGAACGCTAATGAGTAATTTGTGTTTTTGATCCTCAATCTTTTCTGATTCAACTTTGATCTTTATGAAACCACGCTCTGTAAATTTAATCGCATTATTAATTAAATTATTGATTATTTGGGTTAACCTTAATGGGTCTGATACAGCTCGCTGGCAATTTAAACCTCGTGTATCAAGATAAACCTCAAGCTCTTTATCAAAGGCTAATATGGCGCACGATTCAACTAAGCCTTCAATCAAATATTTGGGATTAAATGTTTTTAAGTTTAATTCAAATTTACCCGCTTCAATCTTAGACAAATCTAAAATATCGTTTATTAACACGCTTAAATTAATAGCACTTAACTCCATCGTGCTAATCAACCTGCGTGATTGTTCTGGTAATTCTTCGCGCTTTAAAATATTCAATGTTCCAATCACACCATTAAGTGGGGTTCTTAGTTCATGGCTGATATTAGAAATAAACGCGCTTTTAAGATCACTATTTTTGATAGCCTGATCTTTCGCTTCAGCAAGATCTTGTGTTCTGTTTCTAACTTTTGACTCTAGCTCAGAGTTCAAACGTTTTACCTTAATTTCAGCCGCTTTCTCTTTGCTAATATCCCTGATAATAAGCGCGAGGCCATTGAGTACAAGCTGTTCAGAAAATACCGGGCTTACAGAAATAGCAAAAAAGTAAGATTGCCCATTTACCTCTACGGACCGTTCATCTTTGATTTGTGATTTCGAGTTTTCCAAATCAGCAATATACTTATCTATCGGCAGCTGTTGGAGTAATATCAATTCATTAGTATGCATACCTATAGATAAAGATTTAGACGTTGATAATAATCGCTCTGCACTAAAGTTAAGGCTGGTTAGTTCACTTTGAAGATTTAATCCAACAATGGCATCAATTGAACCATCGACAATGGCTGATGACTCCCTACGTGCTTCAGCTAGCATTTGGCTTCTGGTTGCATTTCGATAAAAAGTAATAAGCAGTATTACAGTAAAAAAGATGATTACCAATAAAAAGCCATAAGTCAAAAGCCGTTTATCACTAATCATCGTATCGATATACTGCTTTGGAACGACAGTACTTAAATCAATATAACTAAACTTTTTTCCCGGTCGCATTTGAACTATATCGGAAAACACATAGTATTGATCACCCGCTTTTTGTTTCGAATCAACACGATAAAGTCCTTGATATTGGATCGACTGCTCATATAGCGTATCCCATGTGATGTTCGGTGCTAAATCTCTTGTAAAGCGATACTTTTCGATAGGATGGTATAAAAAGTCGCCTTCAGAGCTACTGATTATAAGCTGAGAATAGTCAAACACTGTGGTTGCTAATTTTTCAATTAGCGCATTTGCATTCACGTTCATAATTAAGAAAGCAAAACGCTTACCTTCTTCACTGTAAATAGGGATAGAAAATCGTAACATCGGCTTATATGGAAAGGTCACTTCTCCAAACTCGCGATTCAACGACATCGGAGATAAATATATTTGCTTAACTTCAAGCTGCGAACTGGGCAAAAAATACAACTCCCCACTTTTGGGCTGTAAAGAATAATCGGGTACAGCCTCAACTGAAGCACCTCGGCGCTGTACACGAATTAGCTCTTCCCCTGCGGCTGTAACGGCAATGATGCGCAGTTGCTCAACATTTAAGTTATTTTCCATAAAGCCAATAAATATGGTCTCTAATCGCTCTTTCCACTGTGTATAAGTGGTTCCATCATATGGATCTATACCATTGTTATAATGGGCTCTTGGTAACCCTGAAATTGGCGGTGTAGAGTGTAAAAATCTAATATCTGATTTTGATCGAGATATAAATGAAGTCACCACCTCCCTTAATCGCTGATTTGTTGTTGAAAACTCGCTATCTATTAGCGTTAACACATCTTTTTTTACATACGTTTCAAATAGTAAAACCGCCAAAACCAACAACAGACCAAAAAAGAACGAGATCCACCTAAGAAACGTCTTTGAAGAGACAACTGACTTATTTGCTTTCATGGAAATATTCATTTTAGTCCTTTGTTACTAATGCTTAGTTAGGAGAGTTATACCACTTTAATAGTACCGCTCTTAAACACTCATAATTTATTGGTTTTGCGATAAAATCATCCATACCAGATTCAAAGCAACGTTGCTTATCACTTCCTAATACATTTGCAGTTAAAGCGATTATCGGTGTTGTTAAAAAAGCTGGCATCGTTCTAATTTTAAGTGTTGCTTGAGGCCCATCTAGTACAGGCATTTGCATATCCATAAAAATAATATCAAATGCACACATTTCGCACTGTGCAATCGCCTGCTCACCATCACCGGCTATATTGATACAAGTGATATTAAACTCTTTCAAAAGCGCTTCAATAACAATTTGATTAATCTCATTGTCCTCAACAACTAATACGTTTAAGTTAGACAGATCAATCTCTTGCGGTGCTGGTAATTTAGTATTTTCATGATGTCGACTCGCTTGTTTATCACCCCTTTGAGTCTTTAATTCAAAATAAAAAAGCGAGCCTTTACCAAGCTCACTTTCTACCTTTAAAGGTGCATCCATAAGCGCTAATAACTTACTGGTAATAGCTAAACCTAGGCCTGTTCCGCCAAATCGGCGTGTAATCGAGGTATCGGCCTGTGAAAAAGCTTCAAAGAGTGTCTCAATATGCTCGTGTGATATACCTATACCGGTGTCAGAAACACCAAACGACAATATAAGCTCATTATTCGCCTCTTTTTGAATATTTACACTTAATGCAACACTTCCTCTTTCAGTAAATTTGATGGCATTGCCTAACAAATTTATAAGTACTTGCTTTATACGTGTTTCATCTCCTGCAAAAAAAATATTCTCTTCGTCTGGCGGCGATGAAACAAAAAGCTGAACTTGTTTTGCATTTGCTTGTTCACTAAATAGTAGCTTTAACTCTTCTAGCATTTTATGTAAATCGATTGATTGGTTTTCAAGCTCTACTTTTGCGGCATCAATCTTACTCAAATCGAGGATATCATTAATAATAACTAGCAGGCTGGCGCCTGAAGACTGAATAATCTCTAACATTCTTGCTTGTTTATCTGTCAAAGAGGTATTGCCAAGCTGTCGCGCCATCCCCAAAATTCCATTCATAGGAGTGCGGATCTCATGACTCATATTTGCCAAAAATTCAGATTTGACCTTAGAAGTATGTTCCGCTGCTTTTTTTGCAGAAATAAAGTCTTTACTTAACGCCCTGAAACGATTTGCAGCACCCGCTAACAAACCGATTTCATCTTTGCGTGTTAAATCGTGAATGGGCGCCGATAGGTCACCATTAAGAAAGCTTTGAAAACTTTTGGTCAATAGTTTAATAGCATGTGCTATATGAAAGTGAAAAAATAACGCTAGTCCAATGATATACAAGATAGCGCCTACTCCGAGTAGCTGTAAAACATACTCTGTTTTTGAAATACTAACTGAGCCGGTTTCTTTTATTGTAATTAAACGTGACAGTGACTGCTCTCTAAGTGTATTTGCTAATGCACTAAACTCAATGGCATCACCCGCCATAACAACATTAACTAGGCTTAAATAGTTACGATTTGCTTGGACGCTTTTAGTAAAAGCTTGCTGGTAATCTACAGCTAACTGAACTGTTGGGTTTTCGATCCTGTTTTGCTGCTTTTGCAAAGCTAATTTGGAGCTTGAGAGACTTTGCAGCGCCTTAATAACTTGTTGACGCTTAGAATAGTCCTTTTTAGTTAAATAAAGCTGCGCATTGTGGTGTAATGTGTGCCATATATTTATATTTTGCGTAATTAACAACTTATCTTTTAAATCTGCGGTCAGTTGTAGTAAGCCTGTTAAATGGGCAACAGCGCCTAAATAAATACGTGGCAGCTCTGTATCTATCAATGCTGTTTTTATATTATAGCGCTTTTTTAGCACGCTTAGATTATCACCATACCTAAGCACGAGTTCAGACATGGCATCGATATAAATTTTATCGTCAACTTCATTATTTTTTTTATCTATTGCTTTTAAACGCTGGTCAATACTTTGGTAGTTCTGTTCAATCTTAGCAAATACCGCATCACTCCCTGATGCGCCATAGACCGAAATATCACGTTGCATTTCAACAATATCTTTGTTTATTCGTAAAATACCAATGGCATGACTACTAATATCCGTAATATTATTTACCGATGTATCAATTGCTTCTAAGCGTTTATCCATGACGATGTAGCTGATACTGAGTGTAATTACCACCAGTGCTAACGCTAATGTCATTTTCGCTGCAATAGAACGCGATATTAAATGTACCAAACGACGTCCTTAAGCATTAAGTAGTTCATACCATTTATCTAAACTATAATCGTAATTTTGCATTACGGTATTCCACACAGCTATATTTGAAAAACGTTTAATATAACTTCCACCATCGCGAGTATGGCCAGCTTGTACAGAAATTTTACCATCCGTTCCAATCAGCTCAGTGGTTGCTTCTTTTCCCTCGTACCAATAATCCCACTCAGGCTTAGACATTAACGGCTGGCTACGCTGTGGGTTAGATATATAGTAACCTTGTTGAGCAATAAAGGCTCCAGGATAACCAGATAGCCACCAATTCATATATTCATAAGCCGCATCTTTTACATGCCCCGAGGTATTAGCAGATAAACACATAACACCATGCCAAGCACGATACCCTTCCTTCGGGGATGCATTGACAACAGGGATACCTTGGCCTCTACAGGCACTCACACCCGGTGAAAACATACTTTGGATATTAACGCGCTTTGTCTTCATAAAATCCACTGACTGCGGTACTGATGTCCAGAAACCAGAAAAGTGGCCTTGCCTTTTTTTCGATAATAAAATTGCAAACAATTTATCTAATTCGCCAATGCTCATGTTGCCAATGTCGTTAAATGTCATCAGACCTTGGCCCTGAGCAGCAAGCGCAGCATCAAATATGCCTATTGTTGGTGCATTAACAAGGGCCACTTTTCCTTTATTTTTATCATCCAGCAACCAAGACCAAGACTCAGTTTCATAGGCTTGCCCCTTTTCGATGTAATCTGTGTTATAGCCAAATGAGTCAACATTGTGGACATATGGCATAAAGCTTATTTTTTTTGTAGGTGTACTTGCTAATGAGCCATCATTTTGAACAAATAAAATTTTGTTTGGTGCATCACCTGCCCCTAGTTTGGCCGAGGGGGTTATTTTACCTATTTTAGTAAGGTCATTTATTTCATTCCAGTAGACAAGCCTATCGACGTCTATTGGTTGAATAGCACCGGCTTGCCATAGGATATTTATTGAGTCTGACCACTGTTCATAAAGGTCAAAAGAAGTTGGATCCGCAGCAGCTTTTTGTAAAACAGCTGCACTACCCATAGGTATAAATTGTAAATTTATACCTAGCTCTCGCATTGCTCGCTGCCGAAGCTCTTCTTGCAATGTAACGTGAGTGCCCATGACGCGCAAAGTTGTTACTTTTTTAGCAAATACATAAGGCGCTTTGAATGCGAGTGTTGATACAGCGGCCCCGGCACCAACTGTACGCAGGAAGTGTCTACGATCAGGTGAATAACTCATTATTATTTATCCAATACCAATGTCCCTAAGAGAAAAAGTATAGACTAAACAATAAAAAAAACAGCAAATTAGATCTCATAATTAATTAAAACTACTAAGGAGCCAAATTAAACAACCTGTAATTTATAGCAATTACGGCCATCTCGCTTGGCGCAATATAGTCCTTCGTCAGCCAATGAGATCAACTCATTAAGCTCCATTGTGCCCTGTTTCTCATACGTTACTCCGCCAATACTAACAGTAACGTGCCCAATGGATGATTGACTATGCTCAATATTTGACTCATTAAGTTGTAGAATTATTTGTTTGCATACGTGCGACATCCCTTCAATGTCGGTATAAGGCAGCACAATCAGAAACTCCTCACCTCCAAATCTAATCGCTACGTCATGAGGCCTTTTTATACTATTGGCAAACACATCGGCAATTTGTTTTAAACAAATATCACCTTGAAGGTGACCATAATGGTCGTTATAAAGTTTAAAATGATCAATATCGATCATTAACACACTAAACGGCTTTTTTTCACGCTCTGATTGTTTCAGCGCATTACTGACTTCCTTGTCTAGATAGTGCCGATTATAAAGTCCTGTAAGAGAATCTTTATAAGTCAACTTCATCAACACTTCTAAGCGCAGCTTATTCTCTACGTGATTTGTAGTTCGATGTATAAGCGTTGAGGCAATTACTGGTTTATCAATAAAATCTGCTGCACCAGCTTCCCAACAAGCATTCTGAGAATCAGTATCATAAGTTGCAGTAATAAATACAATAGGAACGTGCGCAAACAAATATCCTGTTTTAACGCTCTGCATACATCTAAGCCACTGATGTCTGGCAAATTTACATCAAGTAAAATGAGATCTGGGATATTGGATTTGCAATAATCTAACGCTTGTAAGCCCATAGCTAGTGTCTCGACTTCAAAGAAATCTTCCATGATAGCCTGTAGTGAAAAGCGAATTATTTCATCATCATCAACTATTAATATTTTACATTGCGTTAATGGCTTAAGAGCTAGGTGCATATATTTCCTTTATTTTTGGCTTGAGTAAGCACGTCCATCATCTCTAAAAAGGGCATTGGTTTACCAAGTAAGTATCCCTGACCAATGGCACAGCCTAGAGATTGTAGCTTATCTCTTTGTTGGCTTGTTTCAATACCTTCCGCCACGATCTGTAGGCTTAATGAATTAGCCAAGTCGATAATTGCAGTAACAATATCAAGCGATTGAGAGTCACTAATCATATCACGTACAAAAGACTGATCAATCTTCAACACATCAAGAGGAAATAGTCTCAAATATGACAGACTAGAATACCCCGTGCCAAAATCATCAAGCGCAAGGCTAACCCCCATATCAGCGATCGCCTGTAATTGCTTTATCGTTTGTTCGAAATTATCAATCAGTGCTGATTCGGTTACTTCCAGCTCTAAATAACGACTTGGTAGCTTAGTTTTTTCTAATATCGATGCAACCGTATCAACCAGCGAAATACCAGTGAATTGTTTAGCTGAAATATTAACAGCGACTTTCTTTGGGTATCCTGCATCAAGCCACTTTTTAGCATCAATACAACTTTGCTCCAAAACTTGTTCACCTAAACGGTAAATTAGTCCTGATTCTTCGGCATATTCAATAAAATTAAGTGGAGATATAAATTCTCCAGTGTCATCTTTTAGCCTCACTAATCCTTCAGCACCAATAACGTCGTTAGTCACTAAGTCATATTTTGGCTGATAAAGCACAACAAGATCATTGTTATCTAGCGCGTTGCGTAAGCAATTACCCACTTTTAAACGCTTAGTCATTTCAACTTGGAGATCATTACTAAAATAATAATAGCTATTAGCGCCTTCTTGTTTTGCTTTATACATTGCTGAATCTGCATGACGAAGCATTTCCTCTACACTTGATGCATCATCAGGATACACACTTATCCCCAAGCTTGCTGAAAGGACATGTTGCTCATCAGCTAATCTGAAAGGTTTAGCGATGACATCTAGCACTTGACTAATAAGCGGTTCAAGACCGAATGTGTCTTTTTCATAGGGAACAACAAGTGCAAATTCATCGCCGCCCACTCTTGCAACAGTAATATCATTACATGCAAATTTATCAAGGCTATGACCTATATGGGCAATTATTTCATCACCAATATGATGTCCTAAAGCATCATTTATGTACTTAAATTTATCTAAGTCAAGAAGCATCAGGCTCACTTTAGTATTATTAAATGAGGCTCTAGCTATTCCTTGAGTTAACCTGTCATGAAGCAATACGCGATTGGGTAATGCAGTTAGTTGGTCGTGATGAGATAAATAAGTCATTTGAACTGACATAGCAAGGACTTCGCTAACATCTTGAAAAACCATTACTGCACCACGCTTATTACCATCCTTATCTAATATTGGAGCCGCACTATCTTCGACTCGGTGCAGCATACCTTGCCGGCTAATTAACTGCGTGTTTATAGCCATAGCAACAGGACGATTTTCCTTCAGAGCAACTGATAAAGGATTTATAGAAGGTATTTTTGTTGAGGCATCTCTAAGTATCATTACTTCTTCAATATGTCGCCCTCTAGCCGCAATTTGTGACCAACCGGTTAGACGTTGCGCTACTGGATTTAGGTAAGTTATACACGCATGCTCATCAGTAGAAATAACACCATCAGCAATAGAGTCTAACGTGATCCGTAAGTGCTCTTTTTCAGCAGCCAAAGCTGCTTTAGTGCGCTGAATAGTTTTTTCTTGAATTCGAATTTTTGTATGGTTTTCAACCCTCATTCGACATAAAGTTAAATTCAAAGGTTTAGATATGAAATCAATCGCTCCCAATGAAAGCGCTTTTTGCTCGATGTCAGGATCATTATGAGAAGTGATGATCAAAACGCGTAAATCACCAAGATGAGGTCTTTTTTGTATTTCTAGTAATATGTCAAATCCACTAACATTGGGCATTTCTAGATCGAGTAAAAGTATATCTGGTATAAACTCTTCAATAAGAGCGATGGCATCCTCACTTTTATTACATGAACAAATAACCCCAACATCGTCCAGAACATGCTCTAGTTGCAAGGTATTGATCTCTTCATCATCTATAACGAGAATTTTACAAAGCTCTGCCATTTAAACGCTCTCCATAATCTAATTTGCCTATAATTAAAGATAGTCCTAATCTCTATGAAAAGCGATACAGCCCAGTTTTAATATATATTGAATTATCATCCACATAAGTGGAAACAACTCAAATCACTATATAATCCTAAAGAGGGTTGGAATAAAAATAAGCCTCGGAGTTTTTCAAGTTAGTTGTCGCCTCAAGTTAAATTTTATGCCGCCCGCATTTCTTCTTTTTTCTCAGGATTCAAATTTACTTCGTTTATCATTGACCAATCTCGTGACTTTCCTGACCAACG
>NZ_JACJEY010000055.1:0-30613 GCF_014164295.1 Pseudoalteromonas sp. SG43-7 | reverse complement strand
TTGTCCATAATCTATATCCATTTATTAGTTGTGATTGCCATTGCTCACTCTTTTCATCTTGTTCTGGCTGATTGTAAAAAGGCGTTTAAAACTGGTCATTTATTCTCACGCCACTGTGCTTGCCCAGAGCCTAGTTCGTGTAATACACGGCCTGTAAATCCCGCTGAACGGGTATTAGATAACCAAACTTTGATTTCACCTGACTCACCCATACCGACTATTAAATACGGTTTTACATCTTTAAAAACCTTACCTGTGTGCGCTGTGTATGAAGGTAAATTTTTAGCTAACCTATAACCTTTTTTGTCTATTGCCACTTCACCAAAGTAAATTCTATTTTCTGACTTATCTAACCATTCAACGGCTACTTTTTCTGGGAATTTTTGATTGTAAACACTCACAGTACCACCAGCTTGTGCGTAACAACATTCTATTGCACCGGAAGGAATACCCCACTCATCATCAAATACCACAGAGCGCCCCCAAATTGCATTGCCATTTTCGGTGCCGACACCTGCGACCATGTAATCAATTTTACCTGTTGACGAGCAACCTATTACAAATAATGTTAAAGCGAGTGTGGTGAGACATTTTACGAGCTTGTCCATAATCTATATCCATTTATTAGTTGTGACTGCCATTGTACACTTGCTTCAGCCTGTTCTGGCTGATTGTAAAAAAGCTCACGTTGTTGGTTTTTGCTGGTGAATTCAGCGTCTTCTTCAGGACCATGAGCAATCGCATCAATCGTTGCTGAATATTTAACACTGTGGTGGATGTAATCTTTATATAAAGCCTGCCAGGCATCACTTTGTGGGCCAAAGCTGCGGGCGCTATCAACCAGTGTTTTAAGCTCGCTAGGTAAAATATAAGGTATAGCTTGGCCGTCAGCTTGTTTGCGGTTAGCAAGTTCCGTTAAGCTTTGTAGTGGCACTCCTTAGCGCCTTTATCTCAACAATTCCTTTATTCACTGTTGTCCACATCCTTATTACTTTCTCTACTCTGGGCCCTACTTAAACGCATACTCATGCTCATATCCATCCCTGTAGATAACGGTAAATTGTCTTTATCAAGCGGGATATCTGTATCGTTCTCTGACAAATGTGTTAACACTGCATTTAATTGCTGCGCAAAATCTTTTGGCTTTTCATCATCAAAAAATGCAAAGGGTTTGTCATCTGATTGCCATTGCTCATGCTGCGGCATTACATGCTCGCGGCCATATTCCATAAATTGACATATAAATGCCAATACTGGCTCGTACGCATCTTTGCCGTTGTAATAAGGATTATGGCGCGGTTGTACCATAAAATTAGCCCATTGCATGTTGTTGTGTTTATCAAAACCACGTGTCTGAATACGCATCATTTGAAAGTCTTCATAAACCCGTAAATCTTGAAAGTGCTGGGCGCGTACCTTGCCTTTGTACCAGAGGTAGACAATTTGTTTATCACGATCAAACACCATTGGCGCTTGTCGCTTAAAGCGAATAATAAAGAACAACAAAAGTGGAATGGTAATAACGTAAAAAACTAAAAATGAAATGTCTTTTTTGTAAAAATAACTTCCATAAGCTGTATGTTTATTACTGTGACGAGCATACAAGTAGCTTTTCAAGGTTAATTCACCTTCTTCATCTAATAAATCATAAGATTGCTTATCTATTGGGCGAACTTCTGGAGATAAGAAATAGTTTTCACCATGTTTCTGTATATCTGAATCTACTCTTCGTTGTATAGTTTCTTCTCTTGCTTGCCATGAACCACATAAATCATCAACATTCAAATATACAGTAAATAAAATCATTAATAATAGTGGGATCAGTCCCATATTACGGGCTTTCATAGAATTATTACTAAGCTTACAAAGGTGCTTATCTACATACACTATCGGTGTTGGTGGCGGTGCCTCTTTAGTGAGTTGAAAGCTAAGTAGTGCTTTCAGCTTATTTACTAAAGGTATTGGATAATGGTGTTTAATCAAAGGCATTGTTTTTTACTTAACCGTATTCATGCTGGAGGAGTAGGCAAGTTGTCTTTATCAAGCGGGATATCTGTATCATTCTCTGACAAATGCGTTAATATCGCATGAAGCTGCTGCTCAAAGTCTTTTGGTTTTTCATCATCAAAAAATGCAAAGGGTTTGCCATTGTTCATGCTGCGGCATTACATGCTCGCGGCCATACTCCATAAATTGACATATAAATGCCAATACCGGCTCGTACGCATCACTGCCGTTGTAATAAGGGTTGTGGCGCGGTTGCACCATAAAATTAGCCCATTGCATGTTGTTGTGTTTATCAAAACCACGTATCTGAATACGCATCATTTGAAAGTCTTCATAAACCCGTAAATCTTTAAAGTGCTGGGCGCGTACTTTACCTTTGTACCAGAGGTAGACAATTTGTTTATCTCGATCGAATATCATAGGTGCTTGGCGTTTAAAACGAATAATAAAAAACAACAAAAGTGGAATAGAAATAGCATAAAAAACTAAAAATGAAATGTCTTTTTTAAGGCGATAAGTACCGCCAACTTTGGCCGTTGTATAATAACGATAATGCATATAATTACTTAATGATAGATCTCCATTCTCATCTAACATCTCGAACCACATTTTACGCACTTCGGGAATACCTGGTGATATAAAATAATTATTGCCAAGCTCTTTTTTATAAAACTTTATTTTGTTTTGTACCGATTTCTCTTTCTTATCCCAACCAGTATAGAAGTCATCAACATTCAAATATACAGTAAATAAAACCATTAGTAACAATGGGATCAGTCCCATATTACGGGCTTTTATTGAGTTGTTACTGAGCTTACAGACATTATCATCAACATAGGTGATCGGCGGTGGTGGCATCTCTTCGTTAGGTAATTTAAATGCCAGCAACGCTTTTATTTTATTGATTAATGGTACTGGGTAAATTGGTTTAATTAATGCCATAATATGCTGATATTTTAAAAGGTGAAGTAAGCTTAGGTAAAAGGGCTGTTCACAAAGAGTGCTTGGTTACAGCCCCGTAAGTACTAAGAAGTTAATTTACTCTTTAAAAGCCCCTAACGGCCTTACTTTTTTCTTTGTCGCATCTTCAACAAACCACTGTTTCACTTCATCTTCAGTCAACCCCTCCTCTGACAAGCGCTTATATAGGTCTTTTTCTGATGGGGTTGAATGGTCGCTATTTAGCTTTGCGGCTAACTCTTTTAAATCAGCTTCAGGTAATGTTTTACCCCAAGGCAAATCGCTATTTGTAGGGTTAGGCAATGGTAACTTTAACTGCAAACCATGGTTGCTGGTTTTATCAGTCATTGAGCCGATATCATTAAAATTAAAGCCCGAATTACCCGCAGAGTTAAAGTTAGCAACACCTAGCTCCATCGTATATTGCTGCTCTTCTTTGTCAGTAAATATATCACTAAATTGGCTTGTAAATATGTCTCCAAAAGGCCTTAAACCTTTAATAAAAACTCGCTTTGGCGATTCATAATTTAAGCTAAAATTAGCGGCAAAAACAAAAACCTGCTCTTCACCGGCAAATGCTTTAGCGTCTTTATTATGCCAATTAAGCAACGCTCGAGCTCGAGCCTGTTTACCTTTCTCGTTATAAGGGCCTGCGTTATTCAATAGTTCAATTAACTCTTCATACTCTGGGCCTACCTGCTCATCAATTTTGCACTGGTTGTCATCCCACATATCCTCAAACTGATAGTCATCGTCATGCCATGTATCCACCATTTTATTTAAAATAAGTTTTGTTTTGTAACCTTTATTTGCATTACGTGTGGCTTTACCTAAATAGCACAGTTTTGACTTATACGTCGGGCCTTCATCATTAATACCAATAGTCTGCTGCAGTATTAAATCACATGGCACACTACGCCAATCTAAACCAATTAATTTTTTGGTATAGTTATCAGACTCTAGCTCTGTACAGGTGGCTACAACCATAATATCGACTTGGGTATTCCAATCAAAGTCATCAAATATTATGTCATCGCCAAACTGGCGTACTTTAAACCCTAAACTTTGTGCGGCAGCAAATTCACTCTCAAATAAACGGATTGAGCGCCCTTGCCTTTGTATTTTACTGGTCATTAAATAAGGCTTTCCTTCACCGCCAAAGCGCACCAAAATTCTAATGCTTTTGTCCCCCGCAAAAAGCTCTGGGTATACAAAGCTTGAGCTATTACTGGTTAAAAAGTCTTTTATTAATAGTGACTCTTCATTACCACCATTACGCTTTGTATTTAAATCAACATAAAACTCATTCGCCACATATCTATTTTTTAAACCAAGGGCATCAAGAGCCTCAGCAGTATAAGACTCAAAAATCATCTCATCACTATTATCTTTACGTTCCCCCATTAACGGCAATACAGCTTCACGACTACTGCCAACCTGCGCACCAATGAAATAACGCATGTCAGAAAAATTGTCATCTTGATAATATTCAAATGCAGAGTCATGCATAAATGGGTAAAAAGCCGCTTCATGAACCATAGGTTTAGTGCCTAAGTAAGTTTTTGGCCCTAACTGAAAAAACGGCGTAAATACACAGCCAAACTTTCCAGCAAAGTGCTTTTCGCTTTCTAATAGCTCAGACTCAACAAGCGGCCTTACGAGCTCTTTATAAGCAAGTTCGTTATTTTTCCCGTCACAGCGCGTTACTTTAAAGGTAATAGGGGCAATACCGGTCATCGTATCGTTAAACACCACTAAAACACGGATAGGTGTAAATGGCGTTAAGCGCTTTAGTTTGTTGGCAATAATTGGCAACCATTTTTTTGACGTTGGGTCTTGATAATATAGGGCGCTGTGATGATAACTTGCTTCACCATAGTCAGAAAATACCGGCTCAAATGTATTTGCAAAGCTTTCTAAGTATTTACTGCCTGCTTTTTCTTGCGTGCCAAAGGTATGAATGGGGAAGTAATTTTGAAATTCAGCGGTAATATAGTTATGTTCACGCGCGAGTGTTGGCACCGTCATCATATAAAAGCCATACGGGTTAGACTGCGAGTGCACATAAAGTGCATTTTGAGGATCTTCTACCACAGCTTTACGTGCGGCTTTAGTTAACAGGCTATAATTATCGCTAAAACCATAAAGCGCTTTATTATCAGTATCATTACTTTGTTGTGCGGTAATGCCATCAATTAAAAACACCCAAAACGTATCCATACGAATTGATGCACCGGGCAAATTAGGCAGTGCCCAGCTATCACCTAATAAAAAGTTTTCTATGTATTGTTTTACTTTATAGCGCTCTAAGTTTGAATAATACTGGCTTTTATCACCTTCACGCTGAGCCCTCAGTAGTAACCCCATAAGGCCCGATATGGCCTCTGAGCGCAGTCTAAATTGCGCAGCCCACTGCGTACTTTGCTCTGTGCTTTCGCTCTCTTTAAATTCACTAAGCAGCTCATGCATCATCCCTTGGTTAGCCGCGCATTCTTGGCCTAGGCGTTTATCTCTTTGAATTTCGGCATAATACTTTTTACAGGTATTATCGAGCAGCACTTCATCCATTAAATTAGCAGCCGATGTAGCGATAGTATCAAGCGATTTAATTACAGCCACCGCCGCTGCAATAGGCGCAGTTGCAGGAATGAACGCCATCACACCCAAAGCAATATTGATCATTTGCCACGCCATGGCATCAACTGTTTCACCTACTTTTATGTCGTTAACCACGGTTAAGTTACGAAAGCGCTCTAAGCTATCCATACCTTCGCGTGATGGGCAAACAGAAAGCTGGCTAATAGCATAAGCGGCAATATGTACACGGCGATTTTGCGCTCGGCTGGCTTCATCTTTATTATTTACAAGTGGCTGAGTATAACCTAGCCCTTGCACTTCAATACGCGCCTCATCAATACCAGCTTGAGTTACTAAAATATTTTTAACAGCATCGGCTCGTCGCTCAGATAGCGCCATATTATAATCGTAATGACCCAGATCGCAGGTATGGCCTGCCACTATAATTTTAAGCGATTCGTTGAGCTCAAACACTTTTAAAACCGCTTCACTTTGCTGCAAAATAGCATCACGGTATTCATCGGTTACCTGCTCACTATTAAGTGCAAACTGTGCTTTAATTACCACATCTTTTACTATTTCTTTAGCACTTAAATGCTCAAAGTAATCGTTAGCAACCGTTTTATAATGCTGTTTAGATTGCGCTAAGTTAGGGATATTTGTACCAAATTGCTGCAACGTAGTTTGCCCGAGCGCTGCAATATTTATGGTTAAGTCAGCTATATTGAGTGCATTACCTGCTGCATCCATGGCTACTTTAGGAATACCAAGCCTGTTCGCTAAACTATTGTTATAACTTTCCATTGCAGCTGGTGTGTTCGCTGGTAAGCGCCACAGATTTTCTGCAAGTGCTTGCCGCCAACCGTCGGTTGTCATAGCAGCACGCGCACTGCGTAGCTTTTGCCACGCATCTTGCCCTTCTTGCATCGCAAATACAGAATCAAGGGTGGCTTGAATGGTTTTATCTTCTGTTTTATTTAAATGGGTATGAATTGCCTTGGCAATTTTACTGCCTAACACAAATTTACCATTGGTGGTAAAATTGCCGTTACTGGCACTGGCGGTTATATCGGTATTAATTAACCCGGCGGCGAGTTGTGCGCGGCCTTTTGCCACCGCCCAACCATGACAAAAGCTTTCATAGCCGCTAGCCATTCTTATCGGTTCATCGCTGACTTTAGCGCGGCCAATTTCTTTACCGTTTTCATCTTTAACACTAATATTTTTAGGGTCATAGGTGGCATGCTCGGTTTTTAAATCTTTCGCATAACTTATTAAGTGGCTATAAAAACGCGGAAATTGCTTTATTATTGCCTCTTCAACCGAAAGCGGGTCGCAATTAATTACATCAAACTCACCGGCTTCATTTTTTATATCAAAACGCACCATTTCGGCAAGTTCATAGTAATAATATGTGCCGTCAAATTGAATTGATTTAGCACACCATCTTGATTGTTGAGCCTCTAGTTTTTTTTCATTCAACCTCAATTTAATGCGGTACAACCCTTTGGGTAGCCTTTTATCAGTACCTGATATCACTGCTAAGTTAGTTTCAGGATCGAAAGTGGCAAATTTATCTTCACCCACTAGCGGTGACAAAACAATATTTTCACCTGGAGAAAGGAGTGGTGCATTTGGATTGATACTTAATATAATCGCTCGGGTTTTTGCCAGTATATAAGCTTGGATACTTTGTACGTTCTTCTGAGCTATTTCTTTTGCATACCACTTATTGTAAGTGTCGTCTTCGCTACTTTCTGTAGGTTGTTTTAAATTGGTAATCGGGACTGTTCGTAGCTCTAATAACGGCGTATTTGAGCTCCTGTAATTTTTTAAATTATCAACAAACTCTTTCGCCCATCCACTAGGGTTATTATTTGCAATGAGCCCTATAGACTCCATTGGCGGAATAATAATAGGCCGTTGATTATTATTGGCAGTGTATGCATGAAACGGCTGGCGTACCTCTAACGACTCACTGTTTATTGTCGATAAAATACCAGCACTATTTGTTTTTAATACAATAGGCTTTTTTGTATCGTAAGTGGCTGACTCAGGCTGCTCGGCCACCACGATTCGGTTTGCTACCGGGGTTAATTTACCAACCGGTTTATTGTTTTCAACATAACCAGTTAATAAATACACTATTGGGCTGGCACTTCCTTTGCTCATATCATGCATTTTATGCATTATTATCGTCCTTGTACTGCTAAGTTTGTAACTGCTATTGGACCTAATGTATCAAGACCCCAAATACCATTTTCTTTTACTATCGCCTCAGCTTGCTCACCGGTCACTATATTCTTTGTTCTTATGATACGCTTTGAAGGATAGAAACCATTTTTACCACGCTCTTTTGAAAATTTTGCTACAAACTCCAACTGATAATCCTCTTCTGGAGAAAAAATAACGCCATTACCTTCCCCTATTTCTGAATGCTTAACCTCAGGGTTGGCAATATTCACCCAATGAAAATGCGCTTTTGGTCTGCCTTGAGTCATGAACGCCAAATATTTTCCATCCGGTGAAATACGGTGGTTTTTCATCTCCCACTCTTTTGGGAAACCAAAATTCACTTTACGCACTACTTCACCATCAAACTTATGTATCCAAAAGCCATCGTGCTTTACCGCTAAAAACTCTTTATCGCCTGGGAGTAAAAAAGCAGCGCCACTGTGGTGAATTTGTGGTCGTGGGGTTAACTCGCCTGTTGGAACATGGTAATTAAAGTTTTTGCCATCTGAGTAAAAAATTACATTTTTACTGTCTGACGTCCAATTAAACCACGGGTAGCCACCACCACCTGACATGGTGATTAGCTTTTTCTCTTTAGTGTCGTATAACTGGCGCGTCGCTCGGTCATTTATATAACCCGAAATAGCGATATAACGGTTATCTGGTGAGCGAGATGGTGGATGCAATCCCGCAGGTTCCAACTGGGTAAAAATTTCTTCAGGAATTATGCGACGCCTGTCAGAGCCATCTAAACGAGATGACCACAGCGTGCGTACCTCACTGTATTTGTATTTATTCCAAAACATTAACCGCGGGGTTGAGAAGGTATCTGCATCGCCATACACCTCTTCACGAATGTCCATTGGCCACTCAGGGTGGTTTTTATGCTCTTTTACCCATGGGTATTTAGTAACGTCAACGGCTGTTGTATTTGTTGAGCTTTGCGATGAGGGCTCTGAGCAGCCGCTTATCAATAAGCTAAAACAAACGTAGAGGACGCAAAGCGCGCTGTGATTTTTTAAAAAAGTCATTAAAACTATCCTTTTACTGAATGAGCCCATTTATTGGATTGCTGTAAACAAACTCATTATTTAAAACCTTTTATAATGAAGGCAAAATGAATGCACTTACCCTTCTGTTATCTCTGCCATTATTACCGTGTTTGGTGTTTGCTTGTTAAGCTCGCTGAATGGCACGTTATCAAATATATAGTAAGTAGGCTGGCCGTCGTTTGGGTCTTGTAATAAATCAAAATTGCCGCTTTGGGGTATGTCGGTAAATTCTATACGAACCCAGTTCCCCTCAGGCATTACACGTGATATGGGTTTTATTTGCTGCCAGTTATGTTGATTATTTACCAGCATGAGCTGTTCTTTAGCGTAATTTTTTGCATTAGTATCAACTTGATAAAAAAATACAAAAGCGGGCTTAACAATCGTTAACAGATTTATATTGTTAACTACCATTGGCATACTATGCGGGGCACTCATACTAACTCCCAAATACTTGCTGTAATTTTGCTTTGGTTTTAGGGCCAGGAATACCATCTACATCTAGCTCATGTTGGTACTGAAATTCTTTTACCCCAATGCGTGTTTTTTCTCCCATGACGCCATCAACCTTGCCGCAATTAAACCCCAACATATTACAACGTCCCTGCACGCCAGAAAGCGTGTCGATTGGATCTAGATTGCCTATTTGTACCGCAAAGCTTTTAGTTGGTGTGGTTTCGCCTGCTTTTAAATATAAATCGACGTTGCCAGTAAGTGCGTCGTTATTATTAAGCTCTACTTCGATAAGCCCATCACTTTGCAATACGGTATCGATTTTTTGGCTGCCGATATTAAGCACAACACGTTTACCGGTAATATCATCGCCATCGTCATACGCTACTTTTAAGCGAAAATATTCTTTTTCGTTTTGTACAACAAACGTATTTAGGCTATTGGCGCGCAGTGGCATAAACTTTTCTTTTTTAGGTGGTATGGTAATTTTATCGCCCGGGTAAATTAAGTTTGGATCAGGGCGCAGCGCTCTAAACTCAGCATTGCTTGGGTGGTTATACAAGGCGGTTGAGGTTTTATAACCATATTGGCGTGCTATGCGTAGCAGTGTTTCGCCTTGTGCGACGGTGTGTTGTTGTGTCATTGAAATATCCTTATCCCTAAATATAAATATCGCCAGAGCAAGTCTACGTTTAGGTGATGTTGCCTACTGACCAATCGTGATCGGCGAGTGCAAAAAAGCTGACTTTGGCGTTTTCAAAATCAGGGCCTGATACGTTGGCGTAGCCGTTTTGATCGAGCTGTCCGGTGATAACATGGCCGTTACGTAAGCGAATTTTGTACCCCATATTCGCTTGCGGCTCGCCGGCTTCATCACGCAATTCAATTTCGTAGCCTAACGCGGGCTGTTCAACGGTAAAGGTAGTGGTATCTACTGCGCCGCTGGCAGTGACAATAACGTTATAAAGTCCGGGCTTTACAGCAAAAAAATGCTGCCAAAATGAGACTTCGTCAGGGCGTTTTTTATCGAGTTGTAAGGTTACTTGCCCGCTGGTTGGCCCTTGCCACTTAATAACCACGCTGCGGCTGTTGCTGCTTGAGCCTTCAATATTGAGCTTCCATCCATCGGGCACGCGTAAGCTAGTGCCGGGTTTGGCTGGTTTGCGATTACTAAAGCCTAGGTTGTAGTCGTAAATCAAATTGGCATTTTTATAGCCGGTATATTGCTCGGCGAGCTGCTCTACGGTTTCGCTTGCTTGTAAAAGATGGTTTGAAAAATTTTGCCTAACTTGATGCGACGCTTTTAGCAATACAGTACTTTGCAAAATAGGCTTATATATACATACTGCGGGTAAGTGAACTTCAACAACTGTTGGCTTTAAAGCACGGCTATTTTGCTGCATTGATTGCGCAATATACTTTGCTTGGCCTTCTCCATACTGGCTATTGAGTAGCGCTGGATTTGCTAAGAAGTTTGCTTGGTTGGAGTCACTTAAAAAATGCTCCGAAGCCGAATAATCAGGTGCGGCATTAGCTCCACCGGATGACGAAAACTTAGTGGTACTCACAGGATCTTTTGGATAAACAGCTAAGCCTTGCGCGGTATTTTTATAGGTGTTGTAGCTGACTTTTCGCCATGTTTTTTCATTTGCCCAAAATTGGCTGCGGGGATCATCACGTAGCCGTGCGGCTTGGCGTTTATCAATTACACCATACTGATTATCTTGAATAAGCCGTTGTAGTTTTTTCGGTAATAAAAAGAATTCAGCTCGCCTGACGTACGCAAACGTTACAACAGGTTCGGTTGCTTCATCTTTTATTTCATCAAAAATATGGGCGTGTTGAAAGTTCACCGCGTCCTTGGTGAGCATGTGCATCCTCGCTTTCTCTAATGCAGAGATTTAATTTTTTAAGTATAAACTTTAGCTTGCAATAATAAAGAAGTAGGAACAAAAAATCTACAAGCATTTATGCTGATTATTCACTTGTGTTATTATTCACTTGTGTTTTTATTCTCTCGCACATAATTACTAGCGCCACGAGTAATGTAGCGTAATTGCCAAATTAAACGCTCGACTAACTCTTCTCGTTGTTGCCCTTCTATGTCTAATGCTTCAGCACCGGCATTAAATACTAGCGTGACCATAGCCTCTGCTTGAATATACGCATGAGTTGCATCGCACGGGGTTTCGCTTTCAAGATAATGAGCAAGCTCTAAAATAAAGTGTTTAATTTCACGGGCTACAGCGGCACGAAATGCTTTAGAGGTGCCGGAGCGTTCACGCAGTAATAATCTGAATTGATTACTGGAGTTATCAATAAACTCCATAAAAGTAACAATCGAGGTGGTGATAATGCTACCGCCACTGGCTATACGGCGGCGCGCTTGGCGCATTAGCTGGCGCAGCGTTAAACCGGCTTCATCGACCATGGTTAAACCCAGTTCATTCATGTCTTTAAAGTGGCGGTAAAATGAGGTTGGTGCTATACCTGCTTCACGGGCAACTTCACGTAAACTTAAATTAGAAAAGCTATGATCGGCGCTTAATTGGTTAAATGCCGCTTCAATTAAAGCTTGTCGTGTTTTTTGTTTCTGTTGCGCGCGAACACCCGACATGAACTACTCCTGATTTAATTTAAATCAATTTATGGTGATTTTTATCTTAATTCTCCAGTCTAATACTTGACGGCAAGAGAATGAAATATTATTTTAGCTTACAAGTGTACGCTCAGATTTGAAAAGATGAAAAAACCACCGATTATTTGGACCAATGTCCTATTTTTTAGTATTACTTTTTTGGCTGCTGCCACATTAGTGCCTTGGTATGGGTTTACCCATGGCTTTACCAGTAGTCATTGGATCGCATTTGTTGCTTGTATGTTTTATGCTGGTATGTCAATTACCGCAGGCTACCATCGCTTATGGGCCCATAAAACTTACGACGCTCATCCTGTTGTAGAAGCCTTTTTTGCTTTAGGTGGTGCTTTTGCACTACAAAATAGTGCGCTGCACTGGAGCAGCGATCACCGCGTTCATCATGGCCAAGTTGATGACCCTGTAAAAGACCCTTATGCAGCAACTAATGGCTTTTGGTATAGCCACATAGGTTGGATGTTACGCGATTACCAAGGCGACAGTTATGGTGATTATAGTAATTGTCGTGATTTACAACGCAATAAAATAGTGATGTGGCAACACCGTCATTATATGAAATTAGTATTAGCAACTAATATTGGTATCCCTGCCTTGCTGGGTTTAATAATTGGTGATGTAATTGGCATGCTGTTGTTAGCTGGATTGTTGCGTTTGGTATTGAGCCAGCATTTCACCTTTTTTATTAATTCGGTGGCGCATATCTGGGGCTCTCGACCTTACACCGAAAAAAACACTGCTCGTGATAACGGGGTACTAGCCTTGTTTACTTATGGCGAGGGTTACCATAACTTTCATCATATTTTTGCCAGTGATTATCGCAATGGCATAAAATGGTTTCATTATGATCCCACAAAATGGATGATCCGCGCTTTTGCGGCTGTTGGACTTGCTAAAAAATTAAAACGTACGCCGGTTGAGCGCATCGAAAAAGCCAAAGCCGAAACGTTAATGAATAGAACGCAAAACCGTTTAGCGAAATTGCCTTTAGCGCAAGATAAGCTTACATTATTGCAGCAAGAGTACGATTTATTGCTGAAAAAGCTACAACACTTTTGCGCACTAAAAAAGCAAGTTTTAGAAGTTAAAAAGAATAACATGCTGCAACAATGCGAAAAATCAGCTTTAATGACACAATATCATGAGTTGGAAGCAGCCTGGGAAAATCAAAAGCAGGCGTGGCTTGCACTCAATGCGAGGTTATTAAAAGCCTCTTTTAGTTAATGTAGGAGTGGCTGTGGCCAAACAACAAGTAAAGCAAGAACAACCATCATTTCAATATGATGCAATTATTATAGGCACAGGTCCTGGCGGTGAAGGTACCGCCATGAATCTGTCTAAAAGCAACAAAAAAGTGGCCGTTATCGAACGCCAAGCTGCCGTTGGTGGTGGTTGCGTACATTGGGGTACTATCCCTTCAAAAGCACTACGTCACTCTGTTAGCCGCTACATAGAATACAAAGCAAACCCATTGTTTAATGTGGGTGAGCGCCCTAGTAGGTTAACGTTTCCTGATATTTTGCGCCACGCCAGCTCGGTTATTTCTAAGCAATCAAATTTACGCAGTAGCTTTTACGATCGTAATCGCATTCATATGTTTCAAGGTGATGCTAGCTTTGTTGATAAGCACACAATTGAAATTAAACGTCTTGATGGGTCAACCGAACGACTAACTGCTAAAACCATTGTTATTGCTACAGGTTCTCGCCCTTATCGCCCACCTGAAGTCGACTTTACCCATTCTCGTATTTACGACAGCGATACTATTTTAGGCCTAGAGCATGACCCTCATCGTGTGCTTATTTACGGCGCTGGTGTCATTGGTTGTGAGTATGCGTCTATTTTTAAAGGTTTAGGTGCAAAAGTCGATTTAGTTAATACTCGCGACCGCTTACTCGCCTTTATGGATGCTGAAATCTCAGATGCTTTAAGCTATCACTTTTGGAATAGCGGCATTGTGATCCGCCATAACGAAGAGTTTGACCGCATTGAAACCCGTGATGATTGCGTTGTTATGCATTTAAAATCAGGAAAACGCGTTAAAGCTGACTGTATTTTATTTGCCAATGGTCGCACCGGCAACACTGACGGACTTAACCTTGAAGCGGTTGGCTTAAAAGCTGATGGCCGCGGGCAGTTAAAAGTTAATGAAACTTACCAAACCGAGGTCGATAACATTTATGCCGTTGGTGATGTCATTGGCTACCCAAGTCTTGCTAGTGCAGCGTTTGATCAGGGTCGAATTGCAGCCGATGCAATTGCCTGTGGTAATTGCGATGAAAAACTAATTATTGATATTCCGGCAGGTATTTATACCATCCCTGAAATGAGCTCAGTAGGTAAAACAGAGCAGCAGTTAACCGCCGCGAAAATCCCTTATGAAGTCGGCAGAGCTCAATTTAAACATTTAGCGCGAGCACAGATTGCTGGTACCGAAGTGGGTAGTTTAAAAATATTATTCCACACTGAAACCAAAGAAGTACTGGGTGTGCATTGTTTTGGCGAGCGTGCCTCTGAAATCGTGCACATTGGCCAAGCCATTATGGAACAAAAAAATGGCGGCAATAATATTGATTACTTTGTAAATACCACCTTTAACTACCCAACTATGGCTGAAGCCTATCGTGTTGCGGCGTTAAATGGTTTGAATCGACTGTTTAAATAAACACGTTGAGACAGCTAATAAAAAGCCCGCTTACTGATAAGCGGGCTTTTTTGATTATAAATGACAGTGCTTGTTACAGCTGCAGTTACTTATGATATTGCGCACTAAACTCATGTACGGCATTAATAAATACACCCGCGTTTTCAGGATCAACATCAGGCGTAATACCATGGCCTAAGTTAAATACATGACCTTCACCTGTGCCAAAATCTTCAAGGATAGTCGCTACTTCTTGGCGAATACGATCTGGTGTGCCATGTAACATTGATGGATCCATATTACCTTGCAGAGCTACTTTGTCGCCGACACGGCGCTTAGCATCGCTAATATTAATTGTCCAATCGAGACCAATTGCATCACACCCCGTTGCTGCTATCGCTTCAATCCATTGACCACCATTTTTAGTAAATAACGTAACGGGCACTTTGCGGCCATCGTATTCACGAATTAAACCATCAACGATTTTGTGCATGTACTGCAATGAGAACTCTTTATAATCACGCGGGCTCAATACACCGCCCCATGAGTCAAACACCATTAGAGACTGCGCACCGGCTTTAATTTGTGCATTTAAGTAATCGATCACTGAATCAGCAAGCTTATCAAGTAACAAATGCAGTGTTTTTGGCTCAGCAAATGCCATTTTTTTGATTTTGCCAAAGGTCTTGCTGCTCCCGCCTTCAACCATATAAGTAGCAAGTGTCCAAGGTGAACCCGAGAAACCAATTAGCGGTACTTCGCCTTTTAGTTCACGACGGATCGTGCTTACGGCATTCATAACATAACCAAGCTCATCTGTTGGATCGAGCTTTGGAATTTTTTGTACATCAGCAAGTGATGAAATTGGACGCTCAAATTTAGGACCTTCACCGGTTTCAAAATACAAACCTAAGCCCATCGCATCTGGAATCGTTAAAATATCACTAAATAAAATAGCGGCATCTAATGGGTAACGACGCAGCGGCTGTAATGTTACTTCACAAGCGAGCTCAGCATTTTTACACAGGCTCATAAAATCGCCCGCTTGTGCACGAGTTGCGCGGTATTCTGGTAAGTAACGCCCTGCTTGGCGCATCATCCATACCGGAGTCACATCAACTGGCTGTTTTTGTAGTGCACGTAAATAACGGTCGTTTTTTAATTCGCTCATAGCGTAAAGGATCCTAAAGCTGATAGATATTGCGCAGATTGTATCACCATATCGCACACCTCTCTATCGCTATGGCACTAATTAACCTTAGTATTGATACAGATTAATAATCTATTTTAAGATGCTTGCTTGGTACAAAATTAATACAACAAACAATAACATTTGAAATTTTTTATTAATATGTTTGCAACATAGTAAAAACCTTGGTATAACTTGTCCCGCGTTAACAATAAAAACAATAAAAATTACATAACAATAAAAATAAAAATCTTCTAATAACAATAAGAAAGCTTGTTTAAACAAGTCATGGAAAAAGAAATTAACCACCTTTATGGTGGTTTTTTCTTGCCTGAAACAATATAAACGATTTGTATTTTATTAAAAAAACTGTTTATATATCATATAGTTCTTGTTTTATTACAAAATTATAAAAAAAATGTGTTGATCTTTGCGGCATATTTCATTGTTATAGAAGAAACCAACCCAGCTAAGGAGAATGATAATGCTGACGCGTTTGGAAAAAGCTCAACAAAAATGGGGTGGTAGCCACACCGTGATCGACAAATGGCTCTCAGAACGCCAAGAGCTATTAGTTTTATATTGTCGTATTGCTGGCTTTTCACCGTATGATAAAAAAGACCATGCCTTACCTGACCAATTACAGATCCAAAATTTTTGCCAACTATTGATGGATTATTTATCTGCTGGTCACTTTGAAGTGTATGACGACATTGCCAAGGCATGTGAGCAAAAAGGCCCTAACAGCCAGCAGCTTGCCAATGAACTTTATCCACGAATTTCGCAAACTACTGACATTGCACTTGATTTTAATGACAAATATGCAGAGGTGGATAAAGAAGATTTACTCAATGATTTTGATGACGACTTATCAAAACTTGGTGAAACACTTGAGCTGCGTTTTGAGTTAGAAGATGAGTTGATTGATAATTTATATTCTAATCACACCTAGATAATACACACAATTATTACGTTACAAGGAGCTAAGCTCCTTGTTTGCTGTTTACTTTAAGTCTTTTCTCACCCATCTATAAATTTAATATTCCCAGAACACCCCATAAAATTGAAATTTATATTTCAATGATGTAATTATAGCCTTATTGTGCATTAAAACTACACAGGCTCGCCATGAATAAACGTACATTTTTGAAATCTGTATCACTCCTCAGTGCAGGGTTACTCGCAGGCAATAGCGCTCAAGCAGCTAACCTATCAAGTCAAACTGCACTAAGTTTAAAAAAGCCGAACGCCTTACCAAGCAGAGGCACAATTGGTGTAGCTAGCCCATCAGCAGCAACAGCAAATCAAAAAGACATTATTTTAGCTAAGCAAGTAATTGAAGCGCTTGGCTATAATGCTAAGTTAGCACCTAATATTATGGCTAGACGTGGCCACCTTGCGGGCACTGATACACAACGTGCAGACGATCTTAATGCGCTGTTTAACGACAGCAGTGTTGATGCTATTTTTTGCTTACGAGGTGGCTCTGGGGCGGCACGTATTTTACCCCTGCTGGATTATGCAATGATCCGTGCTAACGCCAAACCGCTGATGGGCTACTCAGATATCACCGCACTTCATAACGCGTTACTAGCTAAGGCGGGTATTGTTAGTTTTCATGGACCTAACGCCTCTAGTGATTGGAATCCATTTCATGTTAAACAATTTAAACAAATGTTTGAGCAACAAACCCGCATGCACTTTAGCAACTTGCCAAAAGCCGAGGATGAATTGGTTAATAGCCAATACCTCACCCAAACCATCACACCAGGTAAAGCGACTGGACAACTTATCGGCGGTAATTTAACTGTACTAACAGCGCTGGCTGGCTCAACTTATTTACCACAATTTGACGGGGCTATTTTATTTTTAGAAGACATTGATGAAGCACCTTATCGGATTGACCGCATGCTCAGCACTTTAAAACTAATGGGTGCACTGGACAAAATAGCGGGGTTTGTATTTGGTGACTGTAACGATTGCAGCCCGGGAAATGGCTATGGCTCATTGACGCTAGATGAAATTTTTGCAGATTATATAAAACCGCTGGCTATCCCTGCCTACCGAGGGGCGATGATTGGCCATATAAAACGACAGTTCATATTACCGGTCGGTACGCAAATCGAACTCAATGCTGATACAGGTACGTTGACTATGAAAGAAACCGCCTTTAGCTAAGATTTTAGCAACAAAAAAAGGGGCTAATTAGCCCCCCTTCTCGCACAGAATAAATAATTACTCTGCAGCTGCTGCTTGCTCTTCATTTTGAATTTCAAGTAATTCAACTTCAAAAACAAGTGTTGAGTTAGCTGGGATCTTACCTAAGTCACGATCGCCGTATGCTAGTTCTGCTGGAATAGTAAACTTATACTTAGAACCTACAGGCATAAGTTGTAAACCTTCAGTCCAACCAGCGATTACGCGGTTAAGTGGGAAAGTCGTTGGTTCGTTACGAGCATACGAACTATCAAATTCAGTACCGTCAAGTAGTGTGCCTTTGTAGTGTACTTTAACTACGTCAGTTGCTACTGGCATTTCACCATCACCTTGAGTGATCACTTCGTACTGTAGGCCTGATTCAGTTACTGTTACGCCTTCTTTCTTAGCGTTATCAGCTAGGTATTTTTCACCTTCAGCTTGGCTTTTTTCAGCTTCTACTTTGGCATGTTGCTCTTGCTTAGTACGTACTGACGTATCAAGTGCAGTTAATACTTCACGAATTTTCTCTTCGTCAATTTTTGCGTCGCCAGCAAGGGCATCTTCAAAACCACGAATTAATAATGCTTGGTCAAGCTCAATGCCTAACTCTTTTTTATCAGCTAAATCTTTATTTAAAAAGTTACCAACAGATGCACCAATACCGTATGCTTGTTGTTGTACTTCAGTTTCAAGTTTAACAGGTGCTTGTTCTTGTTTTGCTTCTTGATTACAAGCTGTTAGCGCTAAAACTGACGCTGCAATCAATGACAATTTAATCGTCTTTTTCATTTTAAATCTCCGACACACTTTGCAGATGTCATTTATTGTATTATTACTAGTTAAAGGTTAACGGCCCATGGTAGGCTACTTATCTAATTTCTGATTGTAGGCTATACGCTCACTTTCACGTTAATTAGATAAACAACCTAGGCTTTCACGAGCCCTAGTCTAACCTCTCAATCACTAAGAGTTAAGGGGAAATAGCTGTAATATGTCGATATTTCGTACTTTTTTGTATCTTCTGTGCTGCACCTTGCTGATTGCCTGCTCAGAACAAAAAGACCAAGCCACTGCAAGCTATGAGCATGCAGCCAGAGGCGCGTTCGCCTCCGCAATATCTCATGATGGCAAATACAGCCTGATCTCATCTATACACCATGGGGTCGCCCTATGGGATAATCAACAGCAAGTACTAAAATACCAATGGTTTCAGCAACAAGACGCCGATAGCCTAGTACATACCGTGGCTATCGCTTATGACAACAGCCACGCTGTTACCGCTGAAAAAACCACTTTTGCAGTATGGGATATTGCCACTGGCAAAAATACCGGCTACTACAAAATAAAAACCGCCACTATTCGTGATATCGCCATTAGTAACCAAGGCCGCAGTGTTTTGTACGGTCGTAGCGATGGCGTTGTTGTTTACCTCGACTTAGAGACCGGTAGACGCATTGAGTTCCTTGGCCACCAAGAAAAAATTAACGCAGTTGCTTTATCGCCCAACGGAAATTTTGCTCTCAGTGGCTCCAATGATTATGCGGCGTACTTTTGGGATACTCGTTCCGGACAAGTGATCCATCGCTTTAACCATCCAAGTCGTGTCACCCAAGTGACCTTAGATCCGCAAGGTCGCTATGCATTTACCGCAGACAGTATGACACAAGCACATGTATGGCAGCTGACAACAGGTGATCTTGTTAGTAAACTGCAGTATATTGCCCGCCAGAGAATTTTCACTGCGGTACGCTTTAATGAAGCAGGCACCTTGCTGGCAACAGGCTCACCTAACCGCTTAGTGGACCTATGGCAATTATCCAGTGGTGAACAAATTCAAAGTTGGCATGTAACACCGCGAGAAGGCAGTAGACCAAAATCAGCAGTGGTACTTGATGTCGCTTTTACTGACAACGATACTGCGTTGTTAACCGAAAGCTCCAGTGGGATCGCTGAGCGCTTTACTAGACGAGAAAAAAATGAACACAATTGAACATCGCTTAACAGAACTTGAAGCCAAAGTGGCTTTTCAAGACGAAACGATTGAAATTTTAAATGATGAAATAAAAGTGCACCAGCAGCTGTTGGCAAAAATGAAGCGCCAAACAGAGCTACTGGCTGAAAAAATTAAAGAGTCGCAATCATCATCTATGATGATGTCAGACACGCCAGAGCCTCCGCCGCCACACTATTGATGGTTGCGGGCGCTTAATCGCCCGGTTTAAACACGCCAATGACTTGTTCAAATTGGCGTGTTGATGCCTGAACAGCCTGCTCTGGCTGTGCCATTTTATGGCCGCACTGCATGCATTCGACTTTCTCTACATCGTGCTCTTTGTAAAGCATCATCATATCCATGGTTTTACACTCTGGACAGGTTGCCCCAGCAATAAATCGTTTTTTCTGTTTCACTACGTTTTCCCACAGTTTGAAAAGAAACTTGCTACATTTTAACCCAATAACTACCCAGTTGATACGCTGACGATTGAAATATAGTCCAGCTTCCGTGCTATGATAGCGTCAAGTTCACAAAGGCACAGTAAAGCGCAGACTACATGATCCAGATCTCAGAAATTGAATTACTTCGCGGCGGTAAAGCACTCCTTAAAGATGCCTCAGCTACATTATTTCCAGAACACAAAGTTGGCCTAGTTGGCGCCAATGGCTGCGGTAAATCAACACTCTTTAGTTTATTGAAATCTGAACTACAGCTTGATGCCGGTAATTGCAGTATCCCTAAAGACTGGTCTATCGCCTCGGTAAAACAAGAAACGCCAGCGCTAGATATCAGCGCAATTGATTATGTATTACAAGGTCATCCTGAGTATTACGCCATGCGTATTGCGCTGCGCGAAGCCGAACAAAATGATGATGGCGATACCCAAGCCAAAGTGCACATACAACTTGAGCACATTAAAGGCTATAGCATAGAAGCCAAAGCCGGCGAGTTACTTCACGGGTTAGGGTTTGCAAATAACCAAATTGAAAACCCCGTTAGTGATTTTTCCGGTGGTTGGCGAATGCGCTTAAACCTTGCCCAAGCGCTGATCCGTGATGCCGACTTGCTGCTACTGGATGAGCCAACTAACCACTTGGATTTAGATGCGGTGTACTGGCTGGAGCGTTTTTTACGCGCTTACACCGGTACTTTAGTGTTGATATCGCATGACCGTGAATTCCTCGATGCTGTAGTTGACCAAATTTGGCATATCGACAAGCAAAAGATCAATGTTTACAAAGGCAACTACTCGCAATTTGAACGCCAAAAAGCAGAGCGTTTATTACAACAACAAGCGATGTTTGAAAAACAACAAGATCAAATTGCCCACCTTGAGCAATTTATTACCCGCTTTAAAGCCAAAGCCAGTAAAGCCAAACAAGCACAAAGCCGCGTTAAAGCGCTTGAACGTATGGAAAAGCTCGCACCAGCTCATGCTGATTCGCCCTTTGACTTTGAATTTGCAGAGCCTACCGCACTACCAAACCCATTGATGACACTCGATAAAGCTCAAGCCGGCTATGGCGATGTCACAATATTAAATAGTATTAAACTTAACTTAGTCCCTGGTAGTCGCATTGCCCTACTTGGCCGTAACGGCGCAGGTAAATCAACCTTAATAAAGTTATTGTCTGGCGACTTACAACCGCAAGCAGGCGAAGTATTCCAACATCAGGGCTTAAACATAGGTTACTTTGCTCAGCATCAATTGGAATCGCTAGATTTAAAAGCCAGCGCGATTACCCATTTGCAGCGTTTAAATCCTAAAGCCACCGAGCAATCACTGCGTGACTTTTTAGGTGGTTTTGCCTTTATTGGTGATAAAGCCCTTGAGCCCGTAGCACCGTTTTCAGGGGGTGAAAAAGCCCGATTAGTACTCGCAATGTTGGTCTATCAAAAACCAAACTTATTACTGCTCGATGAGCCAACCAACCACCTTGATTTAGAAATGCGTCATACTTTAGTAATGGCGTTGCAAGGGTTTGAAGGCGCGATGGTTACCGTTTCCCATGACCGTCACATGCTAAAAAATACCGCCGACGAATATTACTTAGTGGATAACGGTGAAGTAACCCAGTTTGGCTACGACTTAGACGAATACTATCAATGGCTACTTAACGCTAATAAAGAAGCGGCAAAAACCACTCAAGATGACAATGAACCAAAAGCAAACTCAAGCGTTAACCGTAAAGAGCAAAAACGCCTAGAAGCAGAGTTTAGAAAAGCCACACAACCACTTAAAAAGCACATCGAAAAGCTTGAAAAGCAACTTGATAAACACTCTGCCGAATTAGCTGAAATCGAACAAGCACTTGGCGATAACGAGCTTTATAACGATGACAACAAAGCAAAACTCAAAGAATTACTAGCTAAACAAGCGACGTTAACACCGAAAGTAAATGACATCGAAGAGGAGCTATTAATGGCCCTTGAAGAGATGGAAGAAAAAGAGCAGGCCTTTGCCGATGAACTTGCTTAACAGCAACGATTTTTGGCAATTTGCATGTCAGCTTTATAGCAAAGATGGCATGCAAGCACGCCTGTTGGATTATCAAAACCAGCAAGGTAAAAACGTTAACCTGTGCCTGCTACTGTACTATTTAGATTCTCTCAATCTAGCAATTAGCCAAGCACAGCTAAGCAAACTTGAACAATGTATTAGTGCATTTGATCAACAGGTTTTAAAGCCCCTACGTACTTCCCGCGCCTATTTAAAAGCCAATCACACCGAAATTGCAGATTATGCTGCAATTCGTAAAGAACTGCTCAGTGCCGAGCTAAAGCTAGAAAAACAACAACAACAGATGTTAATAACCACAATTAATAGCTTTGCGCTAACACCTTGCAGCACGCCACATAACACATCGTTATATTTGTAAAAGTTCTCATGTAGGTCGTGCTTTAGCGCGACAATCCTACTAACAAAAATAATTCATGGCTAAAGCCATTTCCTACGGGTAACCAAATTTTTCATTCCCCCCTCATTTACTTCTCATTCTCTTCTCTTTGTGCAAAAAGATCTTTAAATGACTTACTGCAAAAATTGTCGCCATAAATGACGACCTACTGTAATTCGTTACTTTGTAACTACTTCTTTATTATTAACTCAGTAAAGAGATCAAACTTGAAAAAGCAACAACAGCAGGTGTTGGTGGAAAAATTAACACATTAACATTAGAGTCTGATTCCAAGACCATTAATGTAATACTATATATTGGTGAGCTTTAAGCGCTCGTTTTTCTTTGCAATTTCAACCCTGTCAGGGTTGCTAAAATAATAACTAACAATGAAACGGGCAACTCGATAATGGAAGTTTTTGAGAAAAAGTAAAACTCTTGCAAGATCAATGAGACAGTTATTGCACCAAGAAAAAAGCCTAAAAAACAAACATAAAATGCATATCGCCAAGCATAATTATCACTACGATATGCCATTACACCATATAGTAAAAAAGATAAGACACTGGATGGGATGATTGCAATAAGAATATAATCGCCAAGCCTCGATGATGCATAGCGCTCAAAACCAGCAACAATATTGAGTAATGTCGATAAAGCAATTTGCAGCAGCATAATCACTAAAGTGTATTTAACTATCCGTGTAATTTTCAATGTCTACCACCATTATTACTAGGTATAAAAAAATAAAGTTGAAATTATAAGCCCAAACAGATGCTATTTCTAACAAGCTTGTCAGAGCCAACTTTACTGCAAATAAATTTTGCATTCCCCTCATTTACTTCTCATTATCTTCTCTTTGTGCAAAAAGATCTTAAGTAACTTATTCACAAAGAGATTTAGAGGCGCTTCGCTTAAGAGTAAAGCAAAGCCATGATTTAGCTTATCACTTTACTTCAAAAAAATTATCGCCATAAATGACGACCTACAGAAATTTATTACCTTGTAACTGCTTTTCTATCATTAACTCAGCGCCGTCGAACTCAGATAAAGATAAAGTAGACACTGTACTTTATAGAAGAGTCAGTAAACCCCTATCATTAAACCCCACTTTAATATCGTATATCATGCTACGTATTGGTCGCCCGATATTGAAATACCTCCTCTAAAGGTAACTTAAAGACGGCTGCAATTTTAAAGGCGACTTCTAATGACGGTGAGTACTTATTTGCCTCAATCGCCATCACAGTCTGACGCGTTACCCCAATAGCATCGGCGAGTTGCTTTTGGGTCATTTCATTGTATAAAAACCGTAATGTCCGAATAGAGTTACTGATTGCATATTCACTCATAGATATCACCCGTTCTACCTTTATATAACTGCGCTATGTAGTTCGTTATTTCAGCAATTAAAAAAGCACCTACCATCACATGCATAGGTAAATAAGGAATGTTGTATTCAATAGCAGGCCCCCAACCATTCGCTTCAATTTGATATTGAAAAATAGCAATACAAATACCCACTTGTAAAATTACCGCTTTATACTTATAACCAATTAAATTTATTTGTTTTTCCCTAACATCAAGTGGCTGTTTTAACTCGTTATCACTAATGAATGCGAGCAATAAATAGCTCAATACCATAAGTACCACAGAGTAAGTTAATACCTGTAGCAGTAACCCTGACAGCCAAGAGACCGAAGCGAGCTGCTCTGTAGTTGCGTTAATTAAGCTGTCTACATAAAAAAACGAAATATATACGCTGACCAATAAATCGATACTAAGCGTAAGCTCTCTAAAGCTTATACTTTGTAAAAGCTCTTTCAACTGTTCTGAACGAGTCATATATAATTAACTCCAAGTGAAATATTTTTGACACCAACTAAGTTAAGGCTATTTTTTTAACATGTCAATTTTTTTTGACTTCAAGTTTATTTTACTTTACTTTGCCTACCCCCCCCTTACCAGTCACTCCGCCACTTGACTTAACTTTGTTGATCCAAATCAACTTCTCAATCACGCTTTTTATAATCAACAAAATAGCTTGATCTGGATCATATCAGCCTCTGCCAACTCGCACTATGATGAACCCATAGACATTAGGAGGCATTTATGGACGTATTCTTCAGAGACTTTTTTAGTGACCCAGTACTATTTTTATCATTTGGTTTTCTGGGAGTAGTGATCAGTTTATGCCTTTTCTTTGTGTACTTTTTTATCAAAAAAGTACATGACGACAAAACACCCAATCAGAATTAAGCACGACGCACAAAGCCCCTATCAAGTTATTTGATTAGGGGCTTTTTATTATTAAAAGTTTGTTACACTAGCGATTCTATTAGCTAAACATGTTTTAACTTATGTCTACAGATTTCAAGCCAGCTTGGTGGATGACTAATCGCCATGTGCAAACCATTATGCCACGGTTTTTTCGGCCTTTTCATAATACTCGCTACCAATTAGAGCAGCTTGATACTCCCGACGGCGATTTTTTAGAGCTCGCTTGGTCACAACCCAAAAACGATAACGCGCCGCTGGCAATTGTATTGCATGGCCTGGAAGGTAATATCAATAGCTTTTATGCAAAAGGCATGATGAAAGCCCTCAAAAAGCAGGGGTTTAGTGTTGTTTTAATGCATTTTCGTAACTGTTCTACTGAAGTTAACCGCCTACCCCGTGCATATCATAGTGGCGAAACCGGCGATCTCGATTTTTTTATAAAACAACTTAAGCAGCAGTTTCCAGATCGCTTGATGGTTGCAGTTGGCTTTTCACTCGGCGGTAACGTACTGGCCAAATACTTAGGTGAACAAGGCGAACAATGTTTACTTGATGGCGCGGCGGTTGTTTCAGCTCCTTATGATTTGTCGCCATCATGCCAAGTTATTCGTAAAAGTTTGGCTAAGATTTATCAAAAGTATTTACTCGATCGCATGAAAAAATCGATGCAGCGTAAATTACCGCAAATCACAAAACAGATTGATTTAACACCAGATCAGCTAATGGAAATTGATGATTTATGGCAGTTTGACGATAAACTGACAGCTCCTTTACATGGTTTTATTGGTGCTGAAGATTACTATCAACAAGCCAGCGCTAAGCCTTATTTAAAACACATTACAACACCCACATTAATTGTTCATGCGAAAGACGACCCAATGCTGTCAATTAAAGCTGTACCCAGTAGGCAAGATGTTAGTGAGCATGTTACGCTGCAAGTCTCAGAAAAAGGCGGCCATGTTGGCTTTATAAGTGGAAAAAATCCATTTAAACCGATTTATTGGTTAGAGCATGTAGTGCCAGATTTCTTCACCCAAATCGTCAAAAAAGAGCAGCTATGATCATTCCCCATGAGCAACTAGATAAAGACACTCTATACAATTTAATTGAAAGTTATGTGCTACGTGAAGGCACCGATTACGGTGAGCAAGAATTCAGTATTGAAAGTAAAGTGGCGCAAGTAAAACAACAACTACAAAATGGCGATGCCATGGTGTTTTTTTCAGAACTGCACGAATCAGTTACTATTATTTCTAAAGGTGAATTTAAAGCACTGCAAAGTGAAACACAATTTAACGAGTAAACTTGTAACCCTAGTTGTAAAAATAGACAATGGCTTTTTTACTAAAAGAGCCATTAAAAATGATAAAACTAAGCTCAGTAGTTATTGCCGTTGCACTTGCTTTATCAAGCCAAGTGCAAGGTGCAGACATTAGCGCATCAGCTAAAGCAATTAAACTCACCAAAGACACTATTTTAATCGATACTCATATCGATGTGCCGTACCGTATTCATGCTAAATGGGCTGATGTTACTAAAGCCACTGATGACGGTGATTTTGACTACCCACGCGCAGTTAAAGGTGGCTTAAATGCGCCATTTATGTCGATTTATATTCCTGCGCATTTGGAGTTTGAAGGGAAAGGTAAAAGCTTTCAGCTAGCAAATCAACTCATTGATAGTATGGAAGCAATTGCCCAGCGCGCCCCTGACAAATTTGCTATTGCCGATTCAACGAATGATATTAAAAAGCAGTTCAAACAAGGCAAAATGTCGATAGCAATGGGGATGGAAAACGGCTCACCAATTGAAGGTGACATGGCAAACCTACAGCACTTTTTTGATCGTGGTGTACGCTATATCACCCTTGCTCATTCACAAAGCAACCATATTTCAGATTCATCTTATGATATTCGCCGTAAATGGAAAGGTCTAAGCCCATTTGGTAAAAAACTGGTTACTGAGATGAACAATATCGGCATGCTGATTGATGTTTCACATATTTCAGATGATGCGTTTTATCAAGTAATGAAGCTATCTAAAACACCGGTTATTGCCTCACACTCATCACTGCGCAAATATACGCCTGGTTTTGAGCGTAATATGGATGACGATATGCTACTAGCGCTGAAAAAGAACGGCGGGGTTATTCAAATAAACTTTGGTTCAAGCTTTGTAACCGCTAAAGCAGGTGATTGGGGCAAGCAGTTAAAGAGTAAAAAAGAGTCGGCAAAAAAAGAAGGCACTAAATTAAGTCAAGATTTTGATGCCGCGTATCGTGCTAAAAACCCGTATCCATTTGCGAGTCTTGAGCAAGTACTTGAGCATATTGATCACGTTGTTGAGCTAATTGGTATCGATTACGTTGGCATCGGCTCTGATTACGATGGTGTTGGCGATTCACTGCCAGTAGGCTTAAAAGATGTATCTAGCTACCCGAATCTAGTGCAAGGATTAATGGATCGTGGTTACAGTGACAAAGATATCAAAAAAATCCTCAGTGGCAATGTGCTGCGCGTATGGCAACAAGCCGAACAGTATGCAAAAAAACATTAATTGATAAATAATTAGGTCCTGAGGTTCAGGGCCTAATTACTCTTTGATGGCTGAAAAATCTCATTTATCAATTTCTCTTGAGACGTGGCCCCTGCCATTTTTATCAACTCATACATCGTTCCTGTTGTCGCAAATGTGCTTTGTGTACAGCTAAACGCGTCAAACAAGTTGTACTGGTAATGCGTTGACTCAGCTAGTAAATCACCTGAAGACACATCATATACAAAAAACTCAGCATAGGTATGAAGCGCATTTTCATCTTTATAATAACCGTCTTTAGATCTATATTTAAACGCGCCACTGAAAATCAAAACCGTGTCTACATTTTGTTGATTATTAAACTCAATGTTGCTCCATCGCGAGACGCCTACATCAGTATTAATGATCGACATAGATTGCTTATTTAACGGCACTAATGTGGTATCAAAACCAGCAAAGCGCGCAATTATCCGCTGCGTTAGCAGCTCATTTAAATCCGTAGGGAGCGCATACAACTGCCGTTCATTGCTGAATACCGTAACCCCTGTATGCGTACAAAGTAAGTTATCACCAATCAGCGTAATCACACCAACTTTACCAAGCGGTTTGCGATTTTCTGCGATGCTGAGGGTTGCTTTTTTGACACTGTCTTTTTTAACCTTTTCTTGCTTTGTTGCGCACCCCGATAGGAGCAAAAACAACGCAATAAAAAACCACTTAAGTATATTCATATTTTTCTTTTCCGTGCTGTATACAACGACCAAACAACATGATGTTTGCAAAGAGAAGAGTCTCCTTGCTTAATTAAAAATAAAATTAATCTTCGTTATCAATCATACTTAGCGAATAAATTATAATACGCTGAAGCACACTTAACTTTCTACATCTTTTAACAGACTTATAGCCCCAAAAGCGGTAAATTACGCCTTTTCAAATATGGAGCCTCCACCACATGCCTATTAGTAAAGGATCAGTCGCAATAGCCCTTGCCTCAGCCGCACTTGTGGTCTCGTGTTACGGTACATTTTTCAAATCAGTGAGTTTACCTAACGACAAAAGTAGCACTGAACAGTCATCGATCATTGTTACTAATATGCCACTGAATAATGACAGCAACGAACTTTCAGTTACCCAATTGCATAACAAAATAATATCTTTACAGCGACAAGTTACCAGCCTAAAAATAAAAAATACTTCTATAGATCAAGAATATAATAACGATGACTTTAAGGAGTTGGTGCTTGCTGTACTGACGGAAAAAGAACAGCAAGAAATAGATGAAATGCGTGAAAGCAACCCACTTTACGGTTTTTATGCCGACTTACCACAAGACTATGAACTACGCATAAAGTCAGACTCTGACTATGCGAAAAAAATAACCACACAATTACGAGAGCAAATACTCGACCCAAATGCCACAGACATCGATAGACTCGCAGCCCTAACTCAACTACAAATGAATATGTATATTTTGAATAAATCAAAAATACCTGAGTATGACTTTGCGGTAGTCGATAATATTTTAGAGCTGGCCGCTAATAGTGATGATGAGAAATTCAAAATCCAAGCCATTGAAGTCATAACTCAAGCACCCGTACTCGATCAACGCCTGACTGAGCGCTTTACTTCACTACTGCAGCATGAGTCTAACGATTATATTCGCCGTTTAGCGGGGCAAGGATTGATATCGCAATACTATCAATCGCAAAGCTCAGAAGATGGCAATAGCCAACAAATTGCCCAGCATATTTTATCACTTTACCAGCACACTAGTGATGATAATGTCCGCTCTGTACTTGATGAAATGATTGGCAATGAAAGCATGCTAGCAGAACTGCGAAAACATGCTGAAGGTTAAACGTATTAAAAAACGGCTCTCATTCTGATATAAAAAATTCATATTTCTACTCATGAAGGATTACTGAGTTTTAACTATACTGTTTTGCATAAGTCGCTAAATAAGCTATCGACATAACGCAATATGCGCACGATTAAAATTAAAAGTGGCATTACAATTAGCTATCAAGATAAAGGAAAGAAATCAGCGCCTGTCATCATTATGATTATGGGCCTTGGAGCGCAGCTAACAGTATGGCCTGATGAATTATATTTAGGCTTAGTAGCTAAAGGGTTTAGAGTCATTCGTTTTGATAACCGCGATACTGGTCTTTCAAGCCAACTTGAACAATTTGGTAGCCCTAACCTATTCAAAATATGGCTAAATAAACGGTTACCTATTAAATCCCGCATCCCATACACCTTAGATGATATGGCAAATGATGTATTAGAATTAATGGCCGAATTAAAAATCAAAAAAGCGCATTTAGTCGGTGCATCTATGGGCGGCATGATTGCACAAATTATCGCAGCTAAACATAAAAAAAAGGTCTTGAGCTTAACCTCAATTATGTCAAGTTCGAGTAAACCTAAGCTATCGGCGTCTAATTTAAAGCTATTTTTACAGCTTGCAAAACATCGTCGCGCCCAAGCCAGTCGTGATGGTGCTATACATTATAATATAAGGCTAAATCAATTAATTGGCAGCCCAGCCTATCCACAAGATGAACTAGCTTTGCGTAAACAAGCTACCCTAGGAGTGGATAGAGCACACAACCCGCAAGGCTTTAACCGACAACTTGCCGCTATTACTGCCAGTGATTGCCGGCAACATTTAATGCCGAAAATAAAAGCCCCAACCCTCGTCATACATGGCAGTTTAGACCCTGTCATGCCAATAGCCGCTGGAAAGCAAACCGCAGCCCAAATCAGGAAGGCTAAATTAAAGATAGTAAACGGTATGGGCCATGACTTCCCGCCAGCATTAATGGTAAAAATGACCAAGTGGATCAGCAAACACGTTAAGAAAGCAGAACAAAAGCGCGCACAGAAAAAGTTAAAAAAAGCGGTAAGCGGTAAGCGGTAAGCGGTAAGCGGTA